>NZ_JBJJXH010000020.1:0-6882 GCF_045504005.1 Campylobacter canis
TGTTCTCTAACTTAACATTGTTAAACTAATTAGTCAATCTTTGAAATCTAAACAAGTGATCGATTGAGCCAATTTACTTTCAGGCTTTCTTTGGAAAGTAGTTAGTAGATAAAACTAATTAATATAAATAAAAATTAAAAGTTTTTTGATTAAAAACTTCATATAAATTATATGGAGAGTTTGATCCTGGCTCAGAGTGAACGCTGGCGGCGTGCCTAATACATGCAAGTCGAACGGAGATTAAAGTAAGCTTGCTTATTTTAATCTTAGTGGCGCACGGGTGAGTAATGTATAGCTAATCTGCCCTACACTAGAGGACAACAGTTGGAAACGACTGCTAATACTCTATACTCCTTCTTTACATAAGTTAAGTCGGGAAAGTTTTTCGGTGTAGGATGAGGCTATATCGTATCAGCTAGTTGGTGAGGTAATGGCTCACCAAGGCTATGACGCGTAACTGGTCTGAGAGGATGATCAGTCACACTGGAACTGAGACACGGTCCAGACTCCTACGGGAGGCAGCAGTAGGGAATATTGCTCAATGGGGGAAACCCTGAAGCAGCAACGCCGCGTGGAGGATGACACTTTTCGGAGCGTAAACTCCTTTTCTTGGGAAAGAATTATGACGGTACCCAAGGAATAAGCACCGGCTAACTCCGTGCCAGCAGCCGCGGTAATACGGAGGGTGCAAGCGTTACTCGGAATCACTGGGCGTAAAGGACGCGTAGGCGGATTATCAAGTCTTGAGTGAAATCTAACGGCTTAACCGTTAAACTGCTTGGGAAACTGATAATCTAGAGTAAGGGAGAGGCAGATGGAATTCTTGGTGTAGGGGTAAAATCCGTAGAGATCAAGAAGAATACCCATTGCGAAGGCGATCTGCTGGAACTTAACTGACGCTAATGCGTGAAAGCGTGGGGAGCAAACAGGATTAGATACCCTGGTAGTCCACGCCCTAAACGATGTATACTAGTTGTTGCCAAGCTAGTCTTGGCAGTAATGCACCTAACGGATTAAGTATACCGCCTGGGGAGTACGGTCGCAAGATTAAAACTCAAAGGAATAGACGGGGACCCGCACAAGCGGTGGAGCATGTGGTTTAATTCGAAGATACGCGAAGAACCTTACCCGGACTTGATATCTAACAAATCATCTAGAGATAGAAGAGTGTCTGCTTGCAGAAATGTTAAGACAGGTGCTGCACGGCTGTCGTCAGCTCGTGTCGTGAGATGTTGGGTTAAGTCCCGCAACGAGCGCAACCCACGTATTTAGTTGCTAACGGTTAGGCCGAGCACTCTAAATAGACTGCCTTCGTAAGGAGGAGGAAGGTGTGGACGACGTCAAGTCATCATGGCCCTTATGTCCGGGGCGACACACGTGCTACAATGGCATATACAATGAGACGCAATATCGCGAGATGGAGCAAATCTATAAAATATGTCCCAGTTCGGATTGGAGTCTGCAACTCGACTCCATGAAGCCGGAATCGCTAGTAATCGTAGATCAGCCATGCTACGGTGAATACGTTCCCGGGTCTTGTACTCACCGCCCGTCACACCATGGGAGTTGATTTCACTCGAAGCCCAAATACCAAACCGGTTATGGTCCACAGTGGAATCAGCGACTGGGGTGAAGTCGTAACAAGGTAACCGTAGGAGAACCTGCGGTTGGATCACCTCCTTTCTAGAGTACAATGAATATTCTCTCACAAGATATTCATCAAAGGAAAATTTAGATTAGCCTTATTAAACTAATCTACTCAATCATCCTTGTTTAGTTTTGAAAGATTGACGGCTAATAAATTTGTCTAATTCCTTAATTGCCTAGACAAAAACCTAAATTTGTGATTTATGATAAACGAAGTTTAGAATAAATCCTTGTAACTTTAGGTGGGTGCAGGGAGTGAAAATCCTGCTCGTAAATACTAGCTTTACTAGTATGCGAAGTAAGGATGTTGAGGGGAATTAGCTCAGCTGGGAGAGCGCCTGCTTTGCACGCAGGAGGTCAGCGGTTCGATCCCGCTATTCTCCACCAAATTTAAGCGCGAAGCTATTTTTATTCTAGACAAGAAAAAGTGACCGAGCAACAAGGAGCGTAGATATACTACGTGACGAAGTTACGACCAAGCTTTAACGCAGTATAGAATGAAAAAGAGCAAGCAAGAGGGCCTATAGCTCAGCTGGTTAGAGTGCACCCCTGATAAGGGTGAGGTCACAAGTTCAAGTCTTGTTAGGCCCACCATTAATTAGCAAATAAATAAAAGTTAGTTTAACTAAACAGATATCAAGGTTTAAATCAAGTGTTCTAAAAAGAATGAAAGAATATTTGCTTTAGACTTTGAGTTGATTAATATCCTTATCTTACGGTGCCTCCGAAAGAGGCAGTGTGCTTTAGGGGTTTCCAAAGGGCGTAGCTCTTTGGTCGCAAATACTAGCTTTGCTAGTATGCGAAGTCTAAAACGTTCTTTTATTTATCATTGTTAAGAGTCACAAGCAAGTTTTAAATAAAACAATTTTACAGGACTTGTTAAAGATTTAAATATCTTATCTCTTGAATATAATCAGTATTCAGAAGTTTAACATCACAAGATATCTAGAGTTAAAACTTATCTATATATCAGTTAATGCTTTCCGTCTTGGAGGTTAGATTTTAAATTTAGTAATAAACTTAAATTTGCTTCATATATTTATATATGATTTTAAATTTTTGTTGTTTATATTACCTTTAACAAGGAAGTGATGCGAATTAGAATATGAAATATACTAATAAAAGGTAAGCTACAAAGAGCAAATGGTGGATGCCTTGGCTAGTAGAGGCGATGAAGGACGTGCCAGGCTGCGATAAGACTCGGGGAGCCGTCAAGGGGCTTTGATCCGGGTATTTCCGAATGGGGCAACCCAACTGATAGCGATGTCAGTTACCGTAATGGAGCGAACGAGGGGAATTGAAACATCTTAGTACCCTCAGGAAAAGAAATCAAACGAGATTACGCTAGTAGCGGCGAGCGAACGCGTAAGAGGGCAAACCGTTAGTTTACTAACGGGGTTGTAGGACTGCAACATAGAATAAACAAAGCTAATAGAATAAGCTGGAAAGCTTAAGCATAGAGGGTGATACTCCCGTATATGAAAGCGATGTTTTACTTAGCAGTATCCTGAGTAGGGCGGAACACGTGATATTCTGTCTGAAGCCGGGTAGACCACTATCCAACCCTAAATACTACTACTAGACCGATAGTGCACAAGTACCGTGAGGGAAAGGTGAAAAGAACTGAGGTGATCAGAGTGAAATAGAACCTGAAACCATTTGCTTACAATCATTCAGAGCCCTATGATTTATCAGGGTGATGGACTGCCTTTTGCATAATGAGCCTGCGAGTTGTGATGTCTGGCGAGGTTAAGGAAACCCGGAGCCGTAGCGAAAGCGAGTCTTAATAGGGCGTTTAGTCAGATGTTGCAGACCCGAAACGATGTGATCTATCCATGAGCAGGTTGAAACCGGTGTAAGAGCCGGTGGAGGACCGAACCCGCTAGCGTTGAAAAGCTATGGGATGACTTGTGGATAGGGGTGAAAGGCCAATCAAACATCGTGATAGCTGGTTCTCTCCGAAATATATTTAGGTATAGCGTCATGTAGTAACACTGGGGGGTAGAGCACTGAATGGGCTAGGGCATACACCAATGTACCAAACCCTATCAAACTCCGAATACCTAGTGTGTAATCATGGCAGTCAGGCGGCGAGTGATAAAATCCGTCGTCGAGAGGGGAACAACCCAGACTAACAGCTAAGGTCCCTAAATCTCATTTAAGTGGAAAACGATGTGGAGTTACTGAAACAACCAGGAGGTTGGCTTAGAAGCAGCCATCCTTTAAAGAAAGCGTAATAGCTCACTGGTCTAGTGATTCTGCGCGGAAAATATAACGGGGCTAAAATGAGTACCGAAGCTTTAGACTTAGTTTTACTAAGTGGTAGGAGAGCGTTCTATTCAGCGTTGAAGGTGTACCGGTAAGGAGCGCTGGAGCGGATAGAAGTGAGCATGCAGGCATGAGTAGCGATAATTAATGTGAGAATCATTAACGCCGTAAACCCAAGGTTTCCTACGCGATGCTCGTCATCGTAGGGTTAGTCGGGTCCTAAGCAAAGTCCGAAAGGGGTATGCGATGGAAAATTGGTTAATATTCCAATACCAACATTATTGTGCGATGGAAGGACGCTTAGAGTTAAGCAAGCCGGCGGATGGAAGTGCCGGTCGAAAGGTGTAGGTTGAGTTACAGGCAAATCCGTAACTCTTTATCCGAGACCCCACAGGCACACAAAGTTCTTCGGAACAGCGTGTGAATTGCTGATACTGTCGAGCCAAGAAAAGTTTCTAAGTTTAGATAATGTTGCCCGTACCGTAAACCGACACAGGTGGGTGGGATGAGTATTCTAAGGCGCGTGGAAGAACTCTCTTCAAGGAACTCTGCAAAATAGCACCGTATCTTCGGTATAAGGTGTGCCTAGCTTTGTTAAGGATTTACTCCGTAAGCAAGGAAGGTTACAACAAAGAGTCCCTCCCGACTGTTTACCAAAAACACAGCACTCTGCTAACTCGTAAGAGGATGTATAGGGTGTGACGCCTGCCCGGTGCTCGAAGGTTAATTGATGACGTTAGCTCTGCGAAGCGTTTGATCGAAGCCCGAGTAAACGGCGGCCGTAACTATAACGGTCCTAAGGTAGCGAAATTCCTTGTCGGTTAAATACCGACCTGCATGAATGGCGTAACGAGATGGGAGCTGTCTCGAAGAGGGATCCAGTGAAATTGTAGTGGAGGTGAAAATTCCTCCTACCCGCGGCAAGACGGAAAGACCCCGTGGACCTTTACTACAGCTTGACACTGCTATTGGGATAAAGATGTGCAGGATAGGTGGGAGGCTTTGATCTATAAACGCCAGTTTATAGTGAGCCGTTGTTGAGATACCACTCTTTTTTATTCTGATAGCTAACTGGCATGAGTTATCCTCATGCAGGACAATGTCTGGTGGGTAGTTTGACTGGGGCGGTCGCCTCCCAAAATGTAACGGAGGCTTACAAAGGTTGGCTCAGAACGGTTGGAAATCGTTCGTAGAGTATAAAGGTATAAGCCAGCTTAACTGCGAGACGTACATGTCAAGCAGAGACGAAAGTCGGTCTTAGTGATCCGGTGGTTCTGTGTGGAAGGGCCATCGCTCAAAGGATAAAAGGTACCCCGGGGATAACAGGCTGATCTCCCCCAAGAGCTCACATCGACGGGGAGGTTTGGCACCTCGATGTCGGCTCATCGCATCCTGGGGCTGGAGCAGGTCCCAAGGGTATGGCTGTTCGCCATTTAAAGCGGTACGCGAGCTGGGTTCAGAACGTCGTGAGACAGTTCGGTCCCTATCTGCCGTGGGCGTAAGAAGATTGAGGAGAGTTGACCCTAGTACGAGAGGACCGGGTTGAACCAACCACTGGTGTACGAGTTGTCCTGCCAAGGGCACCGCTCGGTAGCTAAGTTGGGATGTGATAAGAGCTGAAAGCATCTAAGCTCGAAGCCAACTCCAAGATGAATCTTCTTTTAAGACCTCATAAAGACTATATGTTTGATAGGCTGGGTGTGTAATGGATGAAAGTCCTTTAGCTGACCAGTACTAATAGGTCGTCTGCTTATCTTTTAATAAGCATCACTTCCTTGTTAAGGGTAAACCCTTACAAGATAAAGATTGTTATTTAAAAACGCTTTAACTCTTAACAAATAAAAGACAGTGTTAAATAAGAAATTAGGAAGCAGGTTGTTGAGATATAAATAAAAAATATCTTGGTTAAACTCTGCAATAATTTTTTATTTAACACTGCCCGTGACTATACAGACGAGGAAACGCCTTGCTCCATCTCGAACCAAGAAGCTAAGCTCGTCCTGGCTGATGATACTCTCCCTTACTGGGATGTTTGGAAAAGTAGGTCGTTGCGGGCTTTGTTATTATTCTTCTAAAATCATATCAAAAACAGCTAATCTAAAAAAACATTAACAATAAACATAAAAACCTTTTTTTACATTTATTATATTTTACATACTTTTAAATTTAAACCGATTAGTTTTTAAATTCTTTATATACCTATCTGCTTTATTTACAATTATCTAAATTAACTGCTTTATTTACTCTTTATGCCTTTAGCAGCTATAGTTTATTTGTTTATTACTCATTTATAAATTTATCATTTCTTTAACATAGCATTGTAGAATTTTAACTACTTAAATTTAAACATCTTAATAAAAAGGAATTTACTATGAATACGGTAAAAAATATACTGTTAGCACTTATTATGCTTTGGCTATCTGCATTTGCTCAGATAAATCTAAATACGGCCACTAAAGAGGAGCTTATGAGCTTAAAAGGCATAGGAGAGTCTAAGGCTGAGGCTATAATGGAATATAGAAAGATGAATAAGTTTAACTCTATAGAAGATCTTAAAAATGTAAACGGAATAGGAGATAAGACATTTGAAGCGTTAAAACAAGATATATCGGTATCGGGCAAAAGTGTAATGCCTGCTAATGCAACTAAGAAGATAAAAGATAAAGAGAATAAGCTACTTTCTAAAACAAAAGATACAAAAGAAAAAACAACCAAGCAAGCAGATAAATTAAAAGATACTAAAGACAGCCTAAACAAAAAAGTTAAAGACAAAGAAGATAGTTTAAAGAAGGAGACTAAGAAGACTAATGATAAAGAAGACAAGGCAGATAAGGCTAAGGACGCAAAAGAGAACATAAAAGACACCAAAGAGAATATAAAGAAAGATACTAAAAAAACAAAAGAGAGTAAATAGGGTAAAATAAAGAAAGTAGAAGAGGGGGTAGTGAGGGGTGTTTGGAGGGGGGG
>NZ_JBJJXH010000021.1:0-3163 GCF_045504005.1 Campylobacter canis
TATAATGGCTCTGTTAAAATACTTCATTGATATTTAAGCTTTAATCCTATATAATATTTTCATTAAAACAACTATAGTAAGGCTATTTATATGAAGCAAGAGATAGAAATTATAAGACAACTTTGTAACTCGCTTTCAAATGATGATAAAAAGTCTCTGATAAAGTTTTTAAAATTAAAAGATAGTGACGATAAGCAAAATCTGAATATTAAAAAAGAAGTAAGTTGTTGTCCTCATTGTCAATCTGCTCATTTTGTTAAAAATGGAACAAGTAGAGGAACTAAGAGATTTTTATGTAAAGATTGCGGTAAAAGTTTTACAACTACGACTAATACGATATTTTTTAATGCTAAAAAAGATATATTAATATGGCAAAAATACATCCATTGTATGATAGAAAAATACTCACTAAGAAAAACTGCTGAAATTTGCGATATATCTTTGCCTACCGCCTTTGCATGGCGACATAAAATCCTAGACGCTTTGCAGAAAATGCAAGATGAGGTAAAACTTGATGGGATAGTTGAAGCTGACGAAACATTTATGCCTATAAGCTTTAAAGGACATCACAAAAATTTTAACTTACCGCGTTTAGCTAAGCATAGAGGCGAGCCTGCTACTAGGCGTGGATTATCTAAGGAGCAGGTTTGCGTAAGTTGTGGAGTTAATCTAAACGGATTATCTATATCTAAAATCTCTAATCTAGGAAAGCCTAAATTACAAGATATTGAAAAAGTTTTAATTAACAAGATACAAAATGATAGTATATTAGTAACCGATAGCTTTAGAGCATATCTAAAATTAGCAAAAGATTTGAATTTAAGTCATATCAGAATACCCAGAAATCATTATAAGGTAGGAACATTTAATATCCAAACGATAAATAGCTATCATAGCAGATTAAAATCTATGCTGATTTATAACTTTAAAGGCGTTTCAACTAAATATCTTAATAATTATCTTGTTTATCATAATTTTGTTAATTTTGCTAAAGACACAAAAACAAACAAAGAAAATATTTTGTTAAATCATATATTAAACACTAATTGTATAAGCAAATCTATCAAGATAGCCAATAGAACAAATATACCTTTGCCCTTAGTGGCATAAAATATTGGAGCAACAAATGAAACCGGGCTTATTTGGGTTACAAAAAACCAATAGGGATTTTACAAGTAAAGACTGTTGGGGTAAAAACCAATTTAATTCATCTTTTCCAACAGCTCTCATGTGTTATATGTTTAGTAAAGGTATAAAACCGATTTATATATCAGTTAAGGATGATTTTTCGATTGAGCATATTGAGATGGGAGTTGATAAAATTTTCGGTATTAATCCATTATCGGAAAATGTTTATTTTAGTTTTGAAACAACCCACGCAAAATACCAAAGATATTTTATAGGAACGTTTCCAAGAAATGATGTGACGCTTTTGGACGAACCCACAGGCAATGGTATATCTAGCTTTGAAATAAAATTAACTGCCCTCCCAGATAATCAGACTTGTATGCTTAAAGACGATCTTTTTGGAACAGAGCTGGTTATAAGACCAGATACTATAATATATCAAGCAGCGATGATTATTGATAGTATAGGTGATGCTGCAATAACTAGCATTTATAAGAATAAATACGATGATATTTTAGATTGGAGCATTGCTAAAAACGTTATACCCTTTGTAGAACAAATGGTTGCCGATTTCTACGAAATAGTTAAAAAACAAGTAGAAAAACAAAGACCATTAATCATTCAACCGATATGGAAAACTAAGGGTAAAAACCCCATATTAGCTAATGATTGTTTAGATGTTTTTGTGTGGAGTACATATTCTATGAGTAAATTATTTTTACCTGATCCCGGTAAAGATATTACGTCTATAAATAGACAAACACGAACCTTGGTTTGGTTTACAAAGATGATAATAGACTACTTAAAAAATGGAAAATTTGCTGGATTTAAAATCATAGATGAATTGTCTTTTAATACAAAAAACGATAAGGCGTTTGCTATTAGCGGATTAGGAACTCATCCCTTTATGAAGTCTGATGCTTTACATTGCCCTAGAATTAAAAAAAAGGAAATAAAAAATATCATATTAGGTGGAGGTCAAAAATTGTTGAGTCCGGAAAGAAGGTTTGATGCTATTATATGTAATACTCCAAATTTATTTGATTAGGATTAAGTAGATGAAAACCCTAGATTTATTTTGCGGTTGCGGTGGAATGAGCTTAGGTTTTGAAAAAGCGGGGTTTAATATTGTAGCCGCTTATGACCTTTGGGATACAGCTGTAGAAACATATAATGCGAATTTTAAACACAAAGCTTTATGTAAAGATATCAACACCCTCTCCGTTGAAGAAATTAAAGAACTGAACCCCGATATTATTATCGGAGGACCGCCTTGTCAAGATTTTTCATCCGCGGGGAAAAGAGATGAGAGTCTGGGAAGGGCAGAATTAACTGATGTTTTTGCTAAAAAAATATGTGACTTTAAACCTAATTGGTTTGTGATGGAAAATGTGGATAGAATAGTAAAGAGTAATAAACTAACCAAAATCAAACAAGCCTTTACAAAAGCGAGATACGGATTGACTGAATTTATTTTAGATGCTTCTTTGTGCGGTGTTCCGCAGAAGAGGAAAAGATATTTTTTAGTGGGTGGCATGAATGAAAAAAACGATTTTTTATCAGCCTGCATTTTCTCGTGCATATCATCATACCCAATGTCAATTAGAGATTATATGGGCGAAGATTTAGATATGGAACATTATTATAGACACCCCCGTTCATATAATCGCAGAGGAGTTTTTTCGATTGATGAACCTAGCCCTACAATAAGGGGGGTAAATCGACCGATTCCCAAAAACTATAAATTTCACGAGGGAGACACTTGTAAAAATATTGACGAAATTAGACCGCTAACTTTCAATGAAAGGGCGCAAATTCAAACTTTTCCTAAAAATTTTATTTTTTTAGGAAATAAAACAGATAGAGAACAAATGATTGGTAATGCCGTACCGGTGAAGCTAGCGCAATATGTAGGCGAAGTTTTATTAAAATATATAAAAGAGACTGCAAAAATAACATAAAAATTAAAAATATTTATATCCTAAGTAAGGGGTATTACAAAGCTTAAATATCAATGAAGTATTTTAACAGAGCC
>NZ_JBJJXH010000022.1:0-1815 GCF_045504005.1 Campylobacter canis
ATCCGTTTACGAAAAATATATTATTAACGGCAATTGGTTCGCTCTTGGCGAAAACGATAATACTCTTACTTGGGAAGAAACTCCTGGTAGTATAACAGAGAAATACGGCATATTCGCAGGATATAGCTACTACAAAGATGTAGAAGGCAACACTTTAAATTTTAAAGGTAACGATACGAACTATATTAGTAGTTTATACGGCGGATATACGGCAGTAGGTATAGCCAAGAAGAATACTCTAAATATAACCGGAGGAAACATAAATATGGTTGTATTGGGAGGAAAAGGCAACTTGGAAGCCTTGGAAAACAAGATAGATATAAGCGGAGGAAAGTTTGGAAATGGAGCTTATATACAAGGCGGATATTCAGAAAAAGGCAAAGTTAGCGGCAATACGGTAACTATAAGCAACGGAAAGTTTAAAAACACAACTAATTATAGTCCTTTTTATATATACGGCGGAGATTCATTGGATGGGTTATCCGAAAACAATACGGTAACTATAAACGGCGGAACGTTTGAAAATGGAGCTTATATATACGGCGGATATTCAAAAAAAGGCAAAGTTAGCGGTAATACGGCAACTATAAACGACGTAAAGTTTAAAAGATTCTCTCAGATATATATATTCGGCGGAGATTCAGATGATGGGTTATCCGAAAACAATACGGCAACTATAAACGGCGGAACGTTTGAAAATAGAGCTTCTGTATACGGCGGACGTTCAGAACAAGACAAAGCTAACGGTAATACGGCAACCATAAGCGGCGGAACGTTTGAAGATAGCGCTTCTATACTCGGCGGACATTCAGAACAAGGCGAGGCTAGCGGTAATACGGCAACCATAAGCGGCGGAACGTTTGAAAATGGAGCTTTTATACACGGCGGATTTTCAAACAAAGGCGAAGCTAACGGTAATACCGCAACTATAAGCGGCGGAACGTTCAAAGGCTCAAATTATATACACGGCGGATATTCAGACAAAGGCAAAGCTAGCGGTAATACCGCAACTATAACCGGCGGAACGTTTCAAGATAGCGCTACTGTATTCGGCGGAGCTTCAGGTGATGGGTTATCTGAAAACAATACGGTAACTATAAAAGGCGGAACGTTTGAAAATAAAGCTTATATATACGGCGGACGTTCGAATAAAGAATCCGCTACGAACAATAAGGTAAATTTAGAAAGCGACGATCTTAAGTTGCACTATATATACGGAGGGTCGTCAAATTTAGGCGACAAAGACCACTTCACGGGCAACACCCTAAACGTAAGAGGCAAAAACATAACTGCCGCTAAGATTGAAAATTTTGAAAAGCTAAATTTCTATATACCTAAAGGCTTTGATATAGCCAAAGACAAGATGCTTGATTTATCTTCCGGTCCCGATCTTACGAATTCTAAGATAGGCGTAGCTATGATAGAGGGAGGAAAGCTGTATAAGGACGATAAAGTAACTCTTATACAAGCAGGATCGGATATCACATACCCTAAAGATATGAATAATCATAAAGACAACCTAATGCAAGCGGGAATTTCAAAGGTTTATGCCTTTAAGCTTGATAAAGATAGCGAAAATAAAAAGCTCTTAGCCGTAGTTACCGATGACGGTAGTAAGCCTACAGATCCTAAACCTACAGATCCTAAACCTACAGATCCTAAGCCTATTGATCCTAAGCCTACAGATCCTATCGATCCTAAACCTATTGATCCTAAGCCTATAGATCCTAAACCTATTGATCCTAAGCCTATTGATCCTAAGCCTACAGATCCTATCGATCCTAAACCTATTGATCCTAAGCCTATAGATCCTAA
>NZ_JBJJXH010000023.1:0-1370 GCF_045504005.1 Campylobacter canis
TTACTTTATCGTCCTTATACAGCTTTCCTCCCTCTATCATAGCTACGCCTATCTTAGAATTCGTAAGATCGGGACCGACAGTTAAATCAAGCATCTTGTCTTTAGTTATATCAAAGCCTTTAGGTATGTAGAAATTTAAAAACTCGAATTTGTTTATGTATTGCGCTTTTATGTTTTTGCCTCTTACGTTTAGGGTGTTGCCCGTGAAGTGATCTTTGTCGCCTGCATTTAAAAACCCTCCGTATATACCGTGCAACTTAAGATCGTCGCTTTCTAAATTTACCTTATTGTTCGTAGCGGATTCTTTAGCCGAACGTCCGCCGTATACATAAGCTTTATTTTCAAACGTTCCGCCTTTTATAGTTACCGTATTACCGTTAGCTTCGCCTTGTTCTGAATATGCGCCGTATATATCAGTTAAGTCTTTAAACGTTCCGCCGTTTATAGTTGCGGTATTACCGCTAGCTTTGCCTTTGTTTGAATATCCGCCGAGTATAGAAGCGCTATCTTCAAACGTTCCGCCGCTTATAGTTGCGGTATTACCTTTAGCTTCGCCTTTGTCTGAATATCCGCCGTGCATAATAGCTTCATCTTTAAACGTTCCGCCGGTTATAGTTGCCGTATTACCGCTAGCTTTGTCTTGTTCTGAACGTCCGCCGTATATATAATTTGAGCCTTTAAACGTTCCGCCGTTTATAGTTGCCGTATTGCCGCTAACTTCGCCTTTTTGTGAACGTCCGCCATATATATAAGCGATATCTTCAAACGTTCCGCCGTTTATAGTTGCCGTATTGTTTGTAGAGGATGCAGAACCTGAATATCCTCCATGTATATTAGCGATATATTTAAACGTTCCGCCGTTTATAGTTGCGGTATTACCGTTAGCTTCGCCTTTTTGTGAATATCCTCCGTGTATAGCAGTATTGCCTTGACCGGTGCTACCCGTAAAGGTTACTTTATCTATGAGTGCGCTATTTCCTTTGGCTTCACCTTCTTCTGAACGTCCGCCATATATTTCTGTATAACTATCTTTAAAATTTCCTCCGCTTATATCTATCTTGTTTTCCAAGGCTCCCAAGTTGCCTTTTCCTCCAAATGCATTGTCTTTTATGTTTCCTCCGGTTATATTTAGAGTATTCTTCTTGGCTATACCTTTTGTCGTATATCCGCCGTATAAACTACGAATATAGTCCGTATCGTTGCCTTTAAAATTTAAAGTGTTGCCTTCTACATCTTTGTCGGCGCTATATCCTGCGGACATGTATACAGCGCCCGGTATACCGCTAGGAGTGCCTTCCCAAGTAAGAGTATTATCGTTTTCGCCAAGAGCGAACCAATTGCCGTTAATAATATATTTTTCGTAAACGGAT
>NZ_JBJJXH010000024.1:0-1167 GCF_045504005.1 Campylobacter canis
CTTGTATGATTACCCCCCTACAAATCAAAAATCTAAATATACATTTTTGTATATTGATTTCTGATTTCATTTTTTCTTAAAATTATAAAGCCTCTGATTGTATCCTAAGTGCTAAGACACTGCAAGAAAGATTTTAGGGGCTTTATAGGTTAAATCTGATTAAAAATCTTAGTGCTTTATCTTAGACACTGAATACAAGAAAAGATTATACCTAATTTTTCTTTTAAGGAGTTTATTATGAAAAAGGATTTTTTTGTAGGTGCGGACGTATCTAAGGACAAACTAGATATTTGCTTTTTAACTTCAAATACTTCTGTAAAGCCTAAGTTTATATCACTCCCAAACGATTACGAAACGATAAAAGCTTATTTTAAGTCATTTATCAAGGATAACATAAAGATAGTTTTTGAACACACAAATAACTATCATATAGTTTTACAATCTGTCTTAAGTGATTTAAAGCTTAGATATTCACTTTTAAATCCTGAAAAAACAAGCTATTTTTAAGACATTTATCACACCAAAAAAACGGATTTAAAAGATAGTTACGGATTAGCTCTATATTGTAAAATTTTTCACTCCGAATTAAATCCGGCAACTTATAACAAAGAATACAACCTTATAAAGTCTTATAACTCGGCTATACTTCTTTTATCTAAAATCCAAACACAATTAAAGAATTTTAAAAAGTCTCAAGATTTCGTAAGCGATCCAAGTCTTAATGAAATTATTACAACTCTAACTAATCAAATATCATCTTTGCATAAAAAGCTTAAAATCCTCGCTTACGAAATCCTTAAAAGCTTTATCCCAAATTGTGATGAAATCATAAATAATAATAAGGGTTTCGGTATAGATTTAGCATTAAATTTATTTCCTAATCTACACTTTAACCGAGATAAAACCGCAAAGCAGTTTATATCGTTTATTGGATTATCTCCTCGCATTTATGAAAGCGGAATATCTGTTAAAAAATCTAAGTGTATTAATAAAAAAGGTAGCTCAAGTATAAGACGTGTTTTATTCTTAGTTGCCATTGTATCTATACGTTTTAACGATAAATTCAAACAAAAATACGAAAACCTAATAAACAAAGGTAAAAGTAAAAAAGTTGCTATCGTAGCCGTTATGTGTGCGATAGTTAGATATTTAAAATCCCTTTTTAGC
>NZ_JBJJXH010000025.1:0-1150 GCF_045504005.1 Campylobacter canis
GCTCTTTTATCTCATGGTTTAGGAATTTAAAGAAGGATATTAGTCCTGTTGAGATTAGGTTGAGGGGTTTGAGGAAGTATCCCACTACAAAGATTAATGCACCTATGATACCCATAACAAATACGGTTGAAAATATAGTTTCATGATAAATAATTTCATTTAAAACAGGATCATAATCGCTAAGTGAGTTATCAGAGCAGATAAGCCAATTGGCTTTATCATATTTTTGGCAAGCAAAAAGCCTCTCATCGCCACCTAAAGTATGGACATACGCCTTACCTTGAGTAGTTGCGTAGCTATCTATAGCCAAATTTATAGCCGTTTTTAAACCTGGTTCATCGGATAGTATAAAATTATTATTTGGATGATAGACCAAAAGTTTTGCGTCAATATCAACGATAGCAACACTACTACTTTGCGACTCTTTCATCTGTGCAACATCTTTTGCTATATCGTCTAAATACATATCGGCAGCTACGACACCTACCGCTTTGCCGTCTATTATTATTGGCTTAACGATAGTAAGAGTGTATTTGCCGCTTGATTGGGCTAAATAAGGATGAGTAAATACCAAATCTCCCTTTGCTACACTTTGCTTATACCAAGGCTTAGTTCTTGAATCAAAATTATCCTTTTCAGGTGTCAAATGAAGGAATTCAATCTTTTCATCTGACTTTCTAACAGCATCAAACAGATCGCCGTTATCGCCAAAACCTATGTAAAATTCAGCTATATTTAAAGTCGTAGCCATAGTCATTAGACGATCTTTAAGACTCTGCCTATCTTGCATTAGATAAGGATTTTCTTGAATATATTTGGCTAAATTTTCAACAGCAACTATTTTAGAGTTAAAATACTCTCTTACGTATATCGCAACAGAGCGCGTAGAAGCCTCTTTGGATGTTTTAGATACATCTATGATAGTATCTTTCATGCCCTTATAGCTTACGGTTTCAAATACTGCAAACGCTATAGTAAGCAACACAAATACAATTAAAGCTATTTTATTCGCAGCTTTTTTCATCTAATCTCTCCTTGATTGTTTTTCATATCCTTAGAATTTCTTCCTCTTAACATCATCTGCTATATCTTTAGCCATACTATCAACTTCAGCTGTTACTTCATTTGTCTTATTGGCTACTATTACGTT
>NZ_JBJJXH010000026.1:0-953 GCF_045504005.1 Campylobacter canis
GAAACAACCATAGGAGAGCTAGGAATGCTATCATCTAGCTTAGATCTAGCCTCATCAATGAGTCTTAGCACAGATAGCAATGGAGCATTCGCTTCTACAAGCGCATCAAACACTAGACTTAAATCAGGCTCGCACGTAGATCTAAAGAGCTTTAACGCAGCAGTCGGTATTGCTAAAGAGTTTGAAGGAAATCAAGCAGGAGCTTTTGTAGAGTTTGGTGGAGGTAAGTATGATAGCTTTAACGACTTTGACAAGATAGACGTAAGAGGTGACGGTAAGTTTAAATACATAGGTCTTGGTATAGCTACTAAGTTTAGCCTACCTAATAGCTTTTATCTAAACTCAAGCTTTAAAGCAGGTAAGATAAAGAGTGATTATGAAAGCGATATACCTGCCCTAACTACCGCTAAATATGAAGCTACTAGAAGTTACTATGGAATGCATTTGGGATTAGGTAAAGTAGTAGATATAAATGATATATCAAATATAGATATATACTCCAAAGTGCTCTTTAATAAGCTAGGCAAAAAAGAGGTAAGAGTAGTAGGAGATAGAATTCTTTTAAAACCTGCCGTATCATTATCTGCTAAATTCGGCTTTAGATATAACTATACTCTAAACGAAAGATTTGATCTTTATACCGGTGCTAGTTATGAAAGAGAGTTTAAAGGCGAAGCTAAAGGATATAACCTAACTCATAATTTAGATATAGACAGTCCAAGCATCAAAGGAAATACGGTAGCCGCAGAGATAGGTGCTAAGCTAAACAGTACAAATAACCTAACGCTAGACTTTAACCTACAAGGCATGACAGGTAAAAAAAGAGGTGTTAATGGCGGTATCGGGGTGCAGTGGAGGTTTTAACTTTAGATAAAGAAACTTTTTAGTTTCTTTATCTAGCTAATATATACAAACAGAGGCAAATTTATCGTTTGTCTCTGTTTAAATTTCTT
>NZ_JBJJXH010000027.1:0-920 GCF_045504005.1 Campylobacter canis
ACATCATCTGCTATATCTTTAGCCATACTATCAACTTCAGCTGTTACTTCATTTGTCTTATTGGCTACTATTACGTTTTGTCTGGTTAGATCATCTATATTGGCAACTGATTGATTTATCATGTTTATTCCATCAGCCTGCTCTTTTATAGATTCACTCATCTCGTTTATTGATTGAGCCAACACATTTGTATTAGCTTCTATCTCTCCTAATGATTTTTGAGTTCTTTCGGCTAGTTTTCTTACTTCATCGGCAACTACGGCAAAGCCACGTCCATGCTCTCCGGCTCTGGCTGCTTCTATAGCCGCGTTTAATGCTAGTAAGTTTGTTTGATCTGCTATATCTCTTATTATTACTATTATGTTTTTTATCTCTTCGCTTTGTCTTATTACATCTTGTGTCTTTTGAGATATGGCTGACATTGATGAGCTCATCTGCTCTACTGCCGCTGCACTTTCTTGAAGTGAATTTGCTTGTTGGTTAGCTCCGCTTGTAAGTTCGTTCATGTATTCTGATAGTGCTTGAGCCTTTTGTCTTAAATTTTCAGCCTGAGACAAATTTGCACGAAGCATGTTTGATATCTCTTCACCCAGTCCATTTACTCCTGCCGCCATCTTACCGTTATCATCAAGTCTAGCGGTAAAGTCTTGATTTTTAAATTTATCAAGAAGGTTTATAAGATCTATACCGTTTTTGGCAATATTATCTTTTAAAGCCTCTTGAAGCTCTTTAAATGTATGTTTTAACTGATTTAATGCAGGGTTTGACGTTTGAGCGTTAAGAGTTGCAGTAAAGTCTCCTGATTTGATACTGTCTACAAATGTATTTGCCTCTTTTATAAAGTCGTTTTCAGAGAGTTTGGCTGATTCTATCTTGCTTATGTTGTCATTTATTAAAGATGCCATTTGACCGAATTCGTC
>NZ_JBJJXH010000028.1:0-735 GCF_045504005.1 Campylobacter canis
CTGCTTATAAATTTGTATTTTAGAAGCCTTGAAAACGAAGTAAAAGAGCCGATTTTAAGAGATGAGTTTTCAGGTGAGATAGTTAAAAAGATAGATTATGACTTTGCTAAATTTGAAGCGGGCGATCTAAGTCGTGTAGGAGTTGTGATAAGAGCGAAATTTATCGATGACGCACTTGTGGAATTTGCCAAAGATAACGATGAGGTGGTTATCGTGCAGGTTGGCGCTGGGCTTGATACCAGACCGCTTAGACTTGAGTCGGTATGTCCCAATGCTATCTTTTACGACCTTGATCTTCCCGATGTGATAGCACTTCGCGACAAACTCATGCCAAAAGCCAAGAAAAACTTTAGTATCTCTAGCTCCATGCTTGAAACCGCTTGGATGGACGAGCTTAAAGCAAAGCATCCAAATGCTAAATTCGCCTTTGCTCTAGAAGGCGTTGCGATGTATTTTGAAAAAGAAGTTTTTAAAGAGTTCTTTTTAAATTTGACTAGGAGGTTTGAAGGTATAGTTGCGCTTGATCTTATAAATAATTTTGCCGCAAAGATGGATTCTAGGAAGCATGATACGCTTAAATTTATGAAAAAAAGAGTTGATTTTAAGATGGGCATAGAAGATCCAAGCGAGGTTGAAGAGTGGGATAAAGCCGCGATAAAACATCTAAAAACAGGCACAATGATGGATATGTATAAAAACAGATGGAGTCTTAGAGGTAGGATTTTTGGACTGATT
>NZ_JBJJXH010000029.1:0-673 GCF_045504005.1 Campylobacter canis
TGTAAATTGCTCTAAGGTTGAGCCTGATTCTATGAAATTTTGCCGCCGCTTACTTGAAGAAGCCAAGGTAGCTTGCGTACCGGGAGTCGGATTTGGTATGGACGGATACTTTAGACTAAGCTTTGCTACAAGTATGGAAAATATCATAAAAGGCATAGATCGCATATCCGAATTTGTGAAAAACTACAGATAAATTTATCCCCTTATCCTCTTGCAAAGAAATTTGCTTGAGGATAGCTTCTTATTTACTGAATTTAACTTAAATTTATGAAATTTCTTACCTACTCTTTAAGCAAATTTATCTATCTTGCCTACCTGTCAAAGCAAAGGCTCAATCCATAATAAACATTAAAAATTCTTAGCTAAATTTGATATATAAATTTTGTAGATAAAATACTCATTTTATATTTTTAATCTTAGTTTTATTTCAAAATTTACTTATATTTATCGCACAAGTTGTATAATTATTTAAAATCCATTATAAAGGAGTTCATCATGCGCTTGTGCATAAAACGCGGTCTTTCTCTCTCTTTAGTTGCGATAAGTTCGCTTATGGCTGCGGGAGAAAATGTAGAGATTAAATTAGATACCCCAAAATCCGTTTACGAAAAATATATTATTAACGGCAATTGGTTCGCTCTTGGCGAAAACGATAATACTCTTACTTGGGAAG
>NZ_JBJJXH010000002.1:0-264782 GCF_045504005.1 Campylobacter canis
TCGTTTTCAGAGAGTTTGGCTGATTCTATCTTGCTTATGTTGTCATTTATTAAAGATGCCATTTGACCGAATTCGTCGCTTCCTTGCAAATTTAAAAGCTTGGCATTTTGTGATTTGTTATTTAAAAAGTTAAAAAATTCAACAAGACCGCTTTTGGTACTTTCTATATTCTTTATCAAATTTTTACCTATTATTATCGATATAATAAGAGGAATTATCAGACAAAAGGCTATCAAAACGGCACTTATCATAAGCTGATTATTGGCATTTTTTTCTATTATGGAGGCTTGATTTTTCATGTTTTCAAGCAATTGTAATTCAAATTCTCTCATTTGATCTATTACCGCGGTAGCCTTTTCAAACCAAGCCGAAGGACTGTATTCAGGCGTGTATCCCGAGCTTATCTCTATAGTGTCTTTTACTATCTTGCCTACCTCTTTAAACTCACTTTTATCTCTCACTATTCGGTCAAATTCATCTCTAAAATTTTTATGGTTAAAATCATCAAAATCCTTAGAAAATTTACCTATGACGCTATCAAGAGATACGACTTTATTGTAATCAATCTTGTCTATACTGCGCTTGGTAAATACTCCCACTAAAGTAGCGCGCAATATCCCATAAGACTCTTTTATCTCGCCTATTATCAAACTTCTTTTAAGATCATCTACCAAATTTGGATCAATATGCGCACTATATCCGTTTATCGATATAATCTCATCTCTGATCATCTTCGTAAATTGTGCTAGCTGTCCTGCGCTTTGGCGACTATCTACACTTTTGCGAAGAGACGTAAGCTTAGTTTGTATCTCGTCTTTTTCTTTAAGTCTTTCAAGTGCCGCATCGACAAGTTTTCTTTGTGCTAAGAGCTTTGCGTTATCGCCTCCTGCAAGCACTCCGGAGCTAAATCCGCGCTCTTTTTGCATCTCGTGAATAAGAGCGTTTTTATTTACGACTATATCAACGACTCGCTCGCTATATTCAGCTCTATCGCGCGTATCCAAAATCCCTTTAAAAAGATAAGCGCTTACGGCTATAAGCCCGATTAAACCGGCCACAACTATAGCCATTATCTTAAATTTTATCCTTATATTATTCAAAACCACTCCTTTTAGTTTTTAAACCCGATAGCTTTATCTTGCGCTTTTTTCCTGAACCCGTCTGATGAAATGTTTTGCGTTTTCCACAGGGATATCAGGCAAAATTCCATGCCCTAAGTTAAATATATGAGGCATATCTTTCATAACTTCTAAAATTTTATCCACACCCTCATCAATCGCAGATTTTGAGTATAGTCTTGTCGGCTCCATATTGCCTTGAAGCACAAATTTAGGGCTTAGCTTCGCCTTGGCAAGCTCTATCGGAGTGCTCCAATCCACGCCAAAAACTTCAAAATTTCCATCTATCTTATCAAGATATCCGCTTATACCCTTTGGAAATACGATAACGGGAATTTGCGGAAATTCAGCCTTAAGTGCATCAACTATCTCCAAGATGTATTTAAATCCAAATTCAAAATACGCACTCATCTCAAGCGCTGCCGCCCAACTATCAAAAATTTGCACCGCATTTACGCCCGCTTTAATCTGCTCTTTCATATAGCCGATAAGCGCGGCGGTAACTTTGGCTAAAATTTGATGCATAAATTCGGGATTTGAGTATAAAAGCTTCTTGCTAACCGCGTAAGTTTTCGTGCCGCCGCCTTCAATCATATAAGTAGCTATCGTCCAAGGAGCTCCGCAAAAACCGATTAACGCTTTATCCTGAGCCAAATTTTCGCGAGTTAGCTTGATCGTATCATAAACATAGCTTAAATTTTTGATTGATTTTTGCACGTCAAGCCTGTCTAAATCCTCTTTTGTCTTGATCGGATCGCTAAAAATAGGCCCCTCGCCTTGCACAAATTTAAGATCCATGCCCATTTCAAGCGGCACAACCAAGATATCGCTAAAAAGTATCGCCGCATCAACGCCTAAAATATCAACAGGCTGAATGGTTACTTCGCTTGCCTTTTTATAATCCTTACAAAGCGATAAAAAATCTCCCGCCGACTTGCGAACCGCCATATATTCAGGCAGATAGCGCCCTGCCTGACGCATCATCCATACAGGAGTATAAGGCGTAGGTCTTTTGAAACAAGCATCTACAAATATCATTAAATTTCCTTTAAATTTTTACCGATTGTATCACATTTATTATTAAAGTATTTAAAATTTGACAATAAGCCGAGTATTATTTTTTCTGCGTATTTTAAAATTTCATTTACCAAATATTCATTCTATATCGGCGGTTTTAAAATTTAGTTTAACCTTATCTTGGTTGAAAATATTAACTTGCTAAAACAAAATTTTAAATCCTAAACTAAGAGCCTAAAACCCTTAGTTCGTCAAGTAAATTTTGTAAATTTATACAAGAGAGTTTGTTTTGCATAGCGTTTTGCGCAGCTAAAAAATGTCCGCTTAGCAAATTTTGAATTTGTCCGCCGAGAGGACAAGCGGCAGGGGATTTTTGATGTATTTTAAAAAGCTCTTTTTGATCCGAATTTACAGCTTTATAAATATCTAGTAGCGTAATTTCGCTTGGCTGTTTTAGCAAGGATAGTCCGCCTACACCGGGAGAAGTTTTTATCAATTTAGCTTTTTTCAAAAAAGCCGTGATATTTCTTACGATTACGGGGTTTACTCCTATGCCTTCAGCCAGAAATTCGCTAGTGTTTTTATCCTCTTTAAAAAACTCGACACTTAAAAGAATATGAACCGCGATTGAAAATTTTTGCCCTATTTGCATTTTTACCTAAAAATATTTTTTCGTTATTCTAGCTAAAAATAGCAAATTTTACGGGCAAAAACATAAATTTTAACCGCTTACCGCAGTTAGGCATCTATTTATATGATTTTGGTTTTTTATTTCGTCAATTATCGCCAAGGCAAGATCAGGATAGCTTATGTAGCTTTGGTTGTTTGAATTTAAAATAATCTCATCGCTTCCGATTTTATATTTACCAGTTCTAGCTCCCTTTTCATCGTAGTTTGCAGCAGGCGAAACGTAAGTCCAAAGAGTATCTTTTCTATCTTTTAGCTCGTAAAACGATCCCGCGTCAGCCTTTGCTACGTCTAGGTATTCAGGCGGGAAATCAGGTGCGTCCATTAGCATTACTTTGCGGTCGCTATCTACATAAAGCGTTCCTACTCCACCCACGATAAATAGCCTAGTTTTGCTACCGCTAAGAAGATCGGCAAGATGCTTGGTGTGCTTTGCATGAAGATGAAAAGTCTCTTTCGTCCATACGGCAAATGCGCTTATAACTACGTCAAATTCGCTCAAATCTTCTTTATTAAGCTCAAACACGTCTTTATAAACGACCTTAACTTGATCGTTTTTATACTCTTTGTTTCGCACGATAGCGGTTGCTTCATAACCTTGAAGCAAGGCTTCTTTGACCAACTCTTTGCCACTCTTTCCGTTTGCGCCTATGATAGCTACTTTTTTCATTTTAGATCCTTTAAAATTTTGTTGTAATGTTTTTAATTACAACTTATGAGCGAAGTCCATCTAATTTTTATTGTAATGTCAATAGTTACAACTAATTTTAAATTTGACATCGAATCTAAAAGCTTATAAAATTTAGCCTAATTCAAACAAAGGAATTTCATGCAAAATAGCGCTTTTAAAACGCTAAAATTCATCGCCAAGCAAAATTTCAAAAAGCTATTTTTAGCATTTAGCTTAGTGCTTGCCGAAAACGGACTGTTTCTTATATATCCACTGCTAGCAGGTATCGCCATAAACGCCATCATAGAAGGCAAAGTCTTACTTGCGCTTACCTATTCGCTCATGGTGCTTATAGGCTGGTGTATAGGTGCCGCAAGACGCAGGGTAGATACACAGGTCTTTACTAAAATTTATGCGGATCTTGCAGTAAAAGTCATAATGAGCGAGAAAAAAGAGTCAAAAAACGACTCCGTAATAATAGCAAGAGCGAATTTGTCGCGGGAATTTGTGGATTTCTTTGAACAGCATTTTCCCATGCTTTTTACTTCGGCGGTTTCTATTTTCGGCTCTGTGGTTATGCTATTTTTTATCGAATTTTACGTGGGTCTGGCGACATTTATAGTAATCGTTATATTTGCTCTTTTGCTGCCAAGATACATAAGCAAAAACGACAAACTCTACTTAAGACTAAACAACCAGATAGAAAAAGAGGTTAGTAGGATAAAAGAAGCTAGAGAAAACAAACTAAAAAGGCACTACAAGCTACTTTCACACTTAAGAGTAAGGATATCAAACCGCGAAGCGATGAGCTTTTTAATCATCGGCATAAGTGCCGCCGTACTTTTTAGTCTAGCTATCATAACTCTTGCAAACGATAAAGCAACCGCAGGACATATCTACTCGGTAATAACATACCTATGGACCTTTGCCATAAGCCTTGATGACGCGCCAAACCTCATCGAGCAGTTTTCAAAACTAAAAGATATAGGCAAGCGAGTAAATACTCAAATTTAGCGAAAAATAAAAGATTTTTTGGCAAAATAAGACAAATTTTAAACACAAGAGCAAATTTGAATGAAAAACATAAGAAATTTTAGCATCATAGCCCACATAGATCACGGCAAAAGCACTCTTGCGGACCGCTTAATTCAAGAGTGCGGAGCGGTAAGCGACCGCGAGATGAGTAGCCAGATAATGGACACGATGGATATCGAAAAAGAGCGTGGTATCACGATAAAAGCTCAAAGCGTGAGGCTTGAACACAACCTAAACGGCGAAAAATATATCTTAAATCTAATCGACACTCCGGGACACGTTGATTTTAGCTACGAAGTAAGTAGAAGTCTAGCAAGCTGCGAAGGTGCGCTTTTGGTAGTGGATGCAAGCCAAGGGGTTGAAGCTCAAACCATCGCAAACGTCTATATCGCACTTGAAAACAACCTTGAAATCATCCCCGTTATAAATAAAATCGACCTTCCAGCAGCAGACCCTGAGCGCGTAAAAAACGAGATAGAGCACATTATAGGGCTTGACTGCTCAAATGCTATTGAAGTAAGCGCAAAGAGCGGCATAGGTATAAAAGAGTTAGTTGAGGCTATCATCACGCGAATTCCACCACCTCACGGAGATATAAAAAGCCCGCTTAAGACGCTGATTTACGATAGCTGGTTTGACAACTACCTTGGCGCGCTGGCTCTTGTGCGCGTGTATGACGGCGAGCTAGCTAAAAACGATGAAATTTTGGTTATGGGCACGGGCAAAAAGCATATCGTACTTGATCTTATGTATCCAAACCCTATAGCGCCGATTAAGACAAGCAGGCTAAGCGCGGGCGAAGTAGGCATAGTCGTGCTTGGACTTAAAAACGTAAGCGACGTGCAAGTAGGTGATACGATAACGCTTGCTAAAAATCCACTCAAAGAGCCGGTCGGCGGTTTTGAGAGGGCAAAGCCATTTGTGTTTGCAGGACTTTATCCGATAGAAACGGACAAATTTGAAGATCTGCGCGACGCTCTTGATAAGCTTAAGCTAAACGACAGCTCCATAAGCTACGAGCCTGAGACTTCGGTGGCTCTTGGATTTGGCTTTCGCGTTGGATTTTTGGGACTGCTTCACATGGAGGTCATCAAAGAGCGTTTAGAGCGTGAATTTGACCTTGATCTGATAGCAACTGCACCGACCGTGACATACGAAGTTATCCAGACGGACGGGCAAATTTTAGAGATTCAAAACCCAAGCCAGCTTCCGCCTGTAAATAAAATCGAGATGATCAAAGAGCCTTACGTGCGCTCGACCATCATCACGCCGAGTGAATTTTTGGGCAATATCATCACGCTTTTAAACAACCGCCGAGCGATTCAGACTAAGATGGACTACATCACGCCAGAGCGTGTGCTACTTGAATACGATATACCGATGAATGAGATCGTAATGGACTTTTACGACAAGCTTAAATCAAGCACCAAAGGCTACGCAAGCTTTGATTATGAGCCTAGCGAGTACCGAGAGGGAGACCTGGTGAAGCTTGATATCAAGGTTGCGGGAGAAACGGTAGATGCGCTCTCTATCATCGTGCCTGAAAGCAAGGCGCAAAGCAAGGGGCGCGACTTCGTAAAAGCGATGAAGGAGATCGTGCCGAGACAGCTTTTTGAAGTGGCTATCCAAGCAAGTATCGGCAATAAAATCATAGCCCGCGAGACGGTCAAATCAATGGGCAAAAACGTCACGGCAAAGTGCTACGGAGGCGATATCACGCGTAAGAGAAAATTGCTTGAAAAGCAAAAAGAGGGTAAAAAAAGAATGAAAGCTATAGGCAAGGTAAATTTACCTCAAGAAGCGTTTTTAAGCGTGCTTAAGATAGATTAGAGTTTAAATTTGGTTGGCGGAATAAAATTTGCTTGGATTTATAAAACATAAGGAGTTTGTATGAGATATCTAATATATTTGTTTATAGTATTATTTTTCACGGGATGTTCCGGCTGGCTTAATTGGTTTGGCGGCGGCACTAAAGTATCTCACGACAATACCGCAGGATACGAAGAGATTATGCGGATAAAAGCCGATTGCAGATCTTGTGCCGACAGCAGAGGTGAAAACATAAAGATAAACGGCGTAGAATACACTAGCGATATAGCTATAAAATGCTGCCTAAAGCAAAGCAGAATCGACACAAATGCCGCAATTAAAAAAGTTTATATACATTCGGTAATAGATCAAAGGGATGAAAATAGCGGGATTAAATTTATAGCCGAAAACAAAACGGTAAAACTACAAACAAAAGATCGCATAGAGGCTTTATTTTACGCGTTTTTAAAAGACGAGTTAAAAAACAGAGGAATACTTACGGTAGATAGCCAAGAGTCGCCTTATACATATAGAGTTGATTTTGCCTTTACAAATTACGAAGGTCTTTATAGCCAAAACGGGCAAGTCCTAACGGCTATAATGCAAGGGAAATTAGGCGTAAAAAACATAAACAAAACAAGAGTTTTAAACGTAAATACAAGACAAGAAGCTAGAAAACTTGAAGCCAAAAATATAGAAGATTTTAGTCTATACATACACCTTCTTTCAAAACAGATGGCCAACAAAGTCGCTGAAGAAATTTCAAAGCTATAAAGGAAATTCATGAAAAAATACATACTTATCGCCCTACTTCCTTTTTTATTTTTAGGTTGCGCGCAACAAAGTTCGGTTCTAAATTTATCTCCTTATAACTCAACTTCAAATTCTTTAGGATTTGCCAAACAGGTTCAGATAAATTCGGTCATAGACAATCGCCAAAATAAAAGCATAGTCGCAACTATAACGAATTCAAAAGGCGACGTTAGCGAATACGTTACACTTCAAAATGATATTTCTGTCTGGCTAAAAGACGCTCTTGAAAAGGAAATTTCAAGGCTCGGCGGGCAAGTTGTAAGCTTTTCTAGCGATATAATAGTTGATGTGGAAATCGTATGGCTTAAAGCGAATTTAAGCGGATATAGCACGGACAACCTAAAAGGCGAAGCAAAAGTAATGCTAACGATAAGGCGCGGCGATCAGACCATCACAAAAAACGTCGCACAAACACAAACCAAATTCGCCCCTATCCAGACAAGCGGCGCATTTGACAAATTTATAAACGAACTTTTAAGCGATATCGTAAAACGAGCCGCCGTTCAAATTTTAAAAAGCTAATGAGGTGCGCAAATTGTGGGCGCTTAAGCATTAAAATTTTATGTAAATTTTGCGCCTTGCACTTTAAAAACTCATCTTTAAAAACAAGAATTTTAAAAGACGATTTTAAAATTTACAGCTTCTTTGACTACTCCGAAGTTAAAAATTTAATCCACTCCAAGCATAAATTTCACGGCAGATTTATATACAAAAGCCTTGCAAATTTGAGTCTCAAAAAATTTGCTCAAAATTTCAAATTCGGCTCAAAAATAAATGCCGTAGCGATAGATGATAGGGTTAAATTTGATTATTCTCACACGGCTATTTTGGCTCGCGCTCTTAAAAGCGATGAGATCAAGCCGCTTCATTATTGCCTTCATGCAAGCTCTGATGTAAATTATTCGGGCAAGGATTTAGCCTTTCGCACAAAGCATCCAAGAAATTTCAAACTAAACAAAATTCCAAAATTCCCCGTTATCTTGGTTGATGACATCATAACTACGGGAACTACGATGATTGAAGCTAAAACAGCACTTGAAAAATTTGGAGTAGAAGTCTTGTTTGGACTTGTTTTAGCCGATGCGAAGTATTAAGAGCTAAAGCCAAATTTGCCATACAGCTTTATTGTATAAGACCCAAGAGATATTTGATAGATCACAAATCATTTAATCAGCCTGCACAATAAAACATCAATACACAAGCTTTCTTTTACCGGATTAATTCAAAAAACATATCAAATTAATTTACTAACAAATGCTTAATAATCTACGTATCAAATTTCGCATTTAGCCAGCTTTTATCAAATTTTAGCTAGAATCTATGAGTTAATTTTAAGGATACAAATGGAAAACATATTTGAAGCAAATCAAGATATCGAATCTATAGACATTGAAGACTCTATAAAAGCAAGCTATCTAGACTACTCTATGAGCGTTATCATAGGACGTGCATTGCCTGATGCAAGAGACGGACTTAAGCCCGTTCATAGAAGAATTTTATATGCCATGAACGATCTTGGAGTAGGCTCAAGAAGCCCTTATAAAAAGTCGGCTCGTATCGTAGGTGATGTCATCGGTAAGTACCACCCGCACGGCGATACAGCCGTATATGACGCGCTTGTTCGTATGGCTCAGCCATTTTCTATGAGATATCCAAGCGTTGACGGTCAAGGAAACTTTGGTTCAGTCGATGGCGACGGTGCGGCGGCAATGCGTTATACGGAAGCTAGAATGACAAATTTGGCCGAAGAGCTTCTTCGCGATATAGATAAAGACACGGTTGATTTTATTCCAAACTACGATGACAGCACCGTTGAGCCGGATGTTTTGCCTAGCAGGGTTCCGAATTTGCTTTTAAACGGTTCAAGCGGTATAGCGGTAGGTATGGCTACAAACATCCCTCCGCATAGCCTTGATGAGCTGATAAGCGGACTTTTGTTGGTTCTTGATAATAAAAACGCAACTCTTGAAGAGGTTATGGAGCATATCAAGGGTCCTGATTTCCCGACAGGCGGTATAATATTTGGCAAAAAAGGCATTATCGAAGCTTACAAAACAGGTAGAGGTCGTGTAAAGATAAGAGCAAAAACTCATATCGAAAAAAAGCCGAACAAAGACGTGATAGTAATCGACGAGCTTCCTTACCAAACAAACAAGGCTCGCCTAATCGAGCAAATAGCCGATCTTGTCAAAGAAAAACAGATAGAGGGCATTAGCGAAGTGCGCGATGAGTCCGATAGAGACGGAATTCGCGTAGTTATCGAGCTTAAACGCGATGCGATGAGCGACATAGTACTAAACAATCTCTTTAAATCGACAACTATGGAGAGCACCTTTGGTGTCATAATGCTTGCGATAGACAACAAAGAGCCTAAAATTTTCGGTCTTATCGATCTGCTTAAGTTGTTTTTAAATCACCGCAAGACGGTTATAATAAGACGCACTATTTTTGAACTTCAAAAAGCACGCGCAAGAGCGCATATCTTAGAGGGCCTTAAAATCGCGCTTGATAATATCGATGAAGTAATAGAACTTATAAAAAATAGCCCTGATACGACTTCGGCCAGAGATGGATTGATGGCGAAATTTGGACTTAGCGAGCTTCAGTCAAATGCGATTTTGGATATGAGGCTAAGCAAACTAACCGGTCTTGAGCGCGAAAAACTTGATAACGAGCTTCAAGAACTGCTATCCGAGATAGCAAGACTTGATGAAATTTTAAAGAGCGAAACCTTGCTTGAAACACTGATTAGAGAAGAACTCATCGAAATAAAGAGCAAATTTAAAGTTCCGCGCGTTACCGAGATAGTGGACGATTATGACGATATCGATATCGAGGACTTGATACCTAATGAAAACATGGTCGTAACCATAACTCATCGCGGATACATCAAGCGAGTGCCAAGCAAGCAATACGAGAAGCAAAAGCGAGGCGGTAAGGGAAAAGTAGCCGTAACTACATACGATGATGACTTCATCGAAAGCTTCTTTACGTCAAATACTCATGATACGCTGATGTTTGTAACCGATCGCGGACAACTATACTGGTTAAAAGTATATAAAATTCCTGAAGGAAGTCGCACGGCAAAAGGCAAAGCGGTAGTGAATTTAGTCCAGCTTCAGCCTGACGAAAAGATAAAAGCGATCATTCCGACAACTGATTTCAACGAAAACAAGTCGCTTGCGTTCTTTACGAAAAACGGTGTGGTAAAACGCACAAATTTAAGCGAATTTAAAAACATCCGCTCTATCGGGGTAAGAGCCATTACTCTTGATGAAAATGACGAACTGGTAACCGCGCTGATCGTTGAGAGCGATGAAAATGAATTTATCCCGCCTATTAGCGATGATGAAAATACGACCTTAACTCAAGAGATAGAAATTCAAGATGAAAATTTAGACGAAAACGTTGATAGTGTAGCTGCCGGCAAAATGCTCTTTATCGTTACTAAAAAAGGTATGTGTCTTAAATTTAATGTTAGCAAAGTTCGCCAGATGGGAAGAACGGCTCGCGGCGTAACGGGAATTAAATTTAAAGAGCTTGGCGACGAGGTAGTAGGTGCGGCAGTAATTGAAAGCAACGATCAAGAGGTACTTAGCATATCTCAAAAAGGTATCGGCAAGCGCACAACCGCTGAAGAGTACCGCTTAACAAATCGTGGCGGTAAGGGCGTAATCTGCATGAAACTAACCAACCGCACAGGCGATCTGGTCGGAGTCTTGATGGTTGATGAAGAACAGGATTTGATGGCTCTAACCTCAAGCGGCAAGATGATCAGGGTAGATATGCAAAGCATCAGAAAAGCCGGTCGCAATACAAGCGGTGTAATAGTCGTAAATGTCGATGGAGACGACGTAGTAAGCGTGGCCGCGTGCCCTAAGGAAGAAAGTCCAAGCGAAGAAGGCGATGAGCAGGGCGAAGACGGCGGCAGTATTTTGGAATAAATTTTGCTTTAATGATTGGCAAATGAAATTTATAAAAAGGTTATAAAATGAAGAGTTTTTATGTTGCGATGATCGGCGTGGCGGCTATGGTTATGAGCGGTTGCTCTAGCAAAGACGCTAATTTAGGCATGGCACAGCAAGATGTCGTGATACAAAAGATCGACAAAGACGATATAAGAGATGTCATGAAGCAAGAAAAGATGATATATGACATAGCTCCGGTAGAAGCGATGTTTAGTGCGGTAGGCGAAGGCATAGCCCCTCTTAACACCGTCTCTCAAGCCCAATCTTTAGCTCTTGCCAAACGCGCAGCGATAGCCGACGCTCACAGACAGCTTGCAGAAAAGCTTTACGGAGTTAAGATCAACTCTCGCGATACCGTTAGAGATGCTATGCTAAAAGACTCAACCATAACAGCTCAAGTAAGCGGTCTTGTAAAAAACGCTTCGATAGTCGAGCATGACTTCAAAGACGGTCTTTACCGCGTTAGAATGGAACTTAAACTAGATCAAAGCAAGTGGCAAGAAATTTTTGCATACTGATACTTCTGATATCAACTCTATTTGGCTCGGAGGAATTTATCCTTTGGGCCAAAATTTCTACTAAAAATCACATTATAAACTACGAAAATTTAGCCATATCAAAGGCTATGGTTTTAACCAATCTTCAAGATGAATTTTTATGCGAAATCAACGAAAAGAAAAATGAGCAAAATGACGCTTTAACCTATCTAAATTTGCACAAAGACAAGCTTTTTGAATGCTTCGTATCTTATAAATTTAAAGTGCAAGACTTCTACACTCACAGCCAAAATTCACAAGGAATAAATCTACACACAAAAACCGATGTAACGCTTTTGCCGATTCGATTTACAATTAAATTTAAGCCAAATTCTGCTATTATCGGCGTATTTAAGATAAAAGAGTAGGTTATGAATATAGTCATTGTCGAAGATGACATAAATATGCGCAAATCCCTTGAAATAGCACTTGGCGAATACGAAGAATTGCAAATCAAAAGCTACAAAAGCGCAGTTGAGGCTCTTAAGAAACTAAGCGACGATACCGATCTTATAATAACCGATATCAATATGCCTACGATGGACGGACTTGAATTTATAAAAAAATTAGAGGGTAAATTTGACGTTATCATAATGACGGGAAATGCTACTTTAAACAAAGCTATCGAGAGCGTAAGGCTTGGAGTTAAAGACTTTTTAACAAAGCCGTTTGATATACAAACGCTTTATCAAGCCATAAAAAGAGTTGAAATTCTAAATCAAAAATTATCTAAAAAAATACAAAAACCAAGCGAAGTTAAAGCTACCCAGTCAAGCGAATTTTACTCCACTTCGCCGGCTCTTGAAAAAACGCTTCATATAGCTAAAAAATCGGCTTTAACCGATGTTAGCATAATGCTTAGCGGCGAAAGCGGAGTGGGAAAAGAGCTCTTTGCAAATTTTATACACAAAAGCTCTCCTCGCGCAACCAAGCCTTTCATCGCGCTAAACATGGCGGCCATTCCTGAAAATCTCATTGAAAGCGAACTTTTTGGGTTTGAAAAGGGAGCGTTTACGGACGCTTCGGCTCAAAAAAAGGGTCAGTTTGAGCTCGCTGACGGGGGGACGCTATTTTTAGACGAGATTGCGGAGATGCCTTTAAATTTGCAACCAAAGCTTCTAAGAGCTCTTCAAGAAAGGGAGATAACGCGTCTTGGTGCTACTAAAAGCACTAAAATAGATGTAAGGATAGTTTGCGCGACTAACGCAAATTTGCAAGACTTGATAAAACAGGGCAAATTTAGGGAAGATCTTTTTTACAGATTAAATACTATTCCTCTTTTTATCCCGCCTCTTAGAGAGCGCAAAGAGGAAATTTTGCCCATAGCAAATCGCGCTCTTGAAAATTCCTGCAAGGAATTTGGCTTCAAGGCTAAAAAATTCTCCAAAGAAGCTGCAAAAGAGCTTGAAGAGTATGAATTCCCTGGCAACATAAGAGAGCTTATTTCCGTAGTTCAAAGAGCGGCTATAATGAGCGAAGGAGATGAAATTTCGGCTAGTGATCTGTTTTTACAATCAAGAAAGCCAAAGGATAAAGAAGGGATAAAAAAAGACCTTATAATCGACGTAATAAAAAGCGTGGACGGAAATTTAAAAGAGGCGTGCGAAATTTTAAATTTAAGCGAAGAAAATTTACGAGAGAATCTTAAAAAATATGGTATAAAGGAGGGTTTATGAGAAAGTTTAATGTCGCGGTAGTAGGCGCTACAGGTGCGGTCGGCGAGGAAATTTTCCGTGTGATGGAAGAAGTTAGCTTCCCCGTAAATGAGCTGTTGCCGCTTGCAAGCGCAAGAAGTGCCGGAAGCGAAGTTGAGTTTAACGGCAAGGCCTATAAGGTCGTAGAGCTTACTGAAAGCGTATTTGACGAGCATGAGATCGATATCGCATTTTTTAGTGCAGGCGGATCGATATCTGCGAAATTCGCACCCCTTGCTGCTCAAAGCGGAGCGGTCGTGATAGACAACACAAGCCACTTCAGGATGGATGAAGATGTGCCTTTGGTGGTTCCTGAGTGCAATCCGCAAGATATGGTCAAATGGGTAAATCGCGGTATCATCGCCAATCCAAACTGCTCGACCATCCAAATGGTGCAAGCGCTTAAGCCTCTTGATGACGCATACGGCATAACTCGCGTAGATGTCGCCACATATCAAGCCGCAAGCGGTGCGGGTAAAGAGGGTATGGAGGAGCTTGTCTTGCAGCTTCAAAAATTCTTTGAATTTAAACTTGACGAGTGCGAACCAAAAATTTTCGCTCACCAACTGGCATTTAACCTCATCCCTCATATCGACGTATTTTTAGACAACGACTACACGAAAGAAGAGATGAAAATGGTAAACGAAACCCAAAAGATTCTCCATAAAAATATCGAAGTAAGTGCGACCTGCGTGCGTGTGCCGGTGCTTAGAAGCCACTCCGAGGCTATCACTATACACTTTAGCCAAGATATCAATGCCGATAAGGCAAGAGAGGTATTAAGAGCCGCGCCTAGTATCGTCATAGAGGACGAACCGTCAAAGAAAATTTATCCTATGCCTCTAACCGCAAGCGATACCAACTACACTTATGTAGGCAGAATTCGCAAAGACAACTACCGAGATAACGTCCTTCACCTTTGGTGCGTAGCCGATCAAATTCGCGTAGGAGCCGCAACCAACGCGGTAAGAATCGCTCAAAAATGGGCGCAAATGCAAGAGTAATTTGTGGGTTTTAAGCCGTGACTAAGGCTAAATTTAATGGCTTAAGAGCACAAATTTAGCCTTTAAACCAACTAATCATTATTTATATATCTTTTCGTACTCTTTACCAACTCTACTTAAGAACCTTTCGGCTTTTATTTCATCATCCCTTATTGTAATTTCTTCTTGCATCTTATCTTTAACTGCCTTCAGTATCTTTTCTCGTCTTTTTATAACTTTCATTCTGGCATATCTATTAAATTTACTATTATATTTTAATGAGAGTAATATATGCGGAAGCATAATAATAAAAAATATAACCATATTTGAAGAGCCGCCTACATCATAAAATGTCAAATATAAAAATATAATAAACAAAAACCCAACCAAAAATCTAAAAGAATATGAGAGATTAAGTGCCAGAATAAAGTCTTTAAAATTTCTAATTTTTATCTTTTTATTTTGAAAATAAAGTTCAATAGGTACTGCAACAAGACTAGCAAAAACTCCTATTATTATAAAATAATACAAAGCAATAAGCGCAAACCCTGCTACAATCATTGCGCCTAGTCCCGTTGCGGCTTCACCGCTTCTGCTCATATATACTTGCTTAGACATATCGATCCTTTAGTTTCTATAGCGATTATATTACTACCCCCCCCCATTAATTTTTACTTAATCTTTTAAATCCAACTTGAAGCTTTTGATTTAAGCAAAAATTACATAATATAAATTTAAAAACTCAAAAATACAAAAGTAAATTCAATCTATAAATTTAAGAAAAAAACTGTAAAATACGAGCCAAATTAAAAATAAGGAATTTGATGTTTTCAAAAGTATTTGAAAAAATCTTGCTTGCAAGCAATAAATTTACCATACTTCCAGTTATATTCGGTCTGCTTGGGGCTATCGTGCTCTTTATCATAGCAAGTTACGATGTGCTGGTTATCATGAATGACGTTTGGAACTACTTCTTTAAAGGTATCCATCCTGATAATTTCCACTCGGATGTAGTGGGCGTTATCGTAGGAGCGATAGATCTATATCTCATGGCGCTGGTTCTTTATATCTTTAGTTTCGGTATCTATGAGCTCTTTATCTCAGAGATCGAAGCTCTTAAGGAGTCAAAGCAAAGCAAGGTTTTAGAGGTACACTCGCTTGATGAGCTAAAAGACAAGATCGGAAAAGTCATCATTATGGTCTTAATCGTAAATTTCTTCCAGCGCGTCTTGCACGCAAATTTCACAACTCCGCTTGAGATGACCTATCTTGCAGCGTCGATTCTTGCGCTTTGTCTTGGGCTTTACTTCTTGCACAAAGGCGAACACTGATTTAAGAGGTAAATTTGCCTCTTAAATCATCTTTAAAAGCATAAATTTAAACTTTGCCTTATAGTCTTGCTAAATTTTACCAAACAAATTTGGCTAATTACTCTTGCTTTAAAAGCCCGTTTGCGGTAAATAAAAAGCATTGCGCCTCTTTGCTTAAAATTTCTTTTTTACTATGAGTTATCACAACAAAAGGCTTATTTTTGGCATTTAAATTTGCAAGCGTAAGAGCTGATTTAACATCATCAAGTTCGTTAAAAGGCTCATCAAACAAATACAAATCAGCGTCTTTTATCAAAGCGCCCGCTATCGCCACGAGCCGTTTTTCGCCGCCTGAAAGATAGTAAATCGATCTATCTGCAAGATGAGCAATTTCAAATTTCTCAAGCATACCCATAGCCCTTTGTTGTGCAATTTTGGGATTAACCCCGCTAGCTAAAAGCGAAAAGGCGACATCTTCGATGACGGCTGGGGCTACGAATTGATCAAAGCTGTTTTGAAAAAGATATGAAATTTGCAGATTATCCGGTTTTATTATCTCGCCCAAATTTGGTGAAGTTATACCTGCAAGAATTGACAAAAACGTGCTTTTGCCGCTCCCGTTAGCTCCATAAATCACAATTCTTGAACTTGAAGAAATTTGCAAATTTATATTTTCAAAAAGCACGCTTTTACCGTAACTAAAAGATAAATTCTTAGCCTCTATCAGCATATATCCTCTTTAGATAAAATTTTTATAAGCTCTAAAAATAGCCGTTAAAATAACAATTACAAACAGTAAAATTTCTGCCAAGCTTGCCCGCAAAGCAGGTAAAAACGCTATCTTTCCGCTATATCCTCGCACTTTCATAGCGTTAAATATGCCAAACGAGCGATCAAGCCCGCTAACGATAATCTTACCGATAAGGCTTGCATAAGCCTTAAAGAAAAAAAGTGAAATTTCACGTTTGACACCGCGAATTTTAAGAGTTTTTGGCATATCCTTGACCCACACTAAAAGCTCTTCAAAAACTTTAGCGTAAATCATCATTATGGCGATTAATTTTTGCGGTAAGCGCAAAGAAAAGAGAGCCTTAATAACAAAATAACTATCCTTGCCAAGAAGCAAACTTAAAACCAAAAGTAAGATTAAATTCGTCCTTATAAAAATGCTTTTTGCACTTGCAAAATCGCCGTTTAAAGCGTAAGAAGCAACGATAAAAATCAAAAATATATTTAAATAAAGCAGCCAAACAAGAGCTCTTTTTTTATCTTTTTGAAATAGGATAAAGGCAAGCACGGGCGCTACAAAATCAACCGCATAAATTTCGCTCGCATTTAGCAAAAAGATATCATAAACGATAATGCTTAAAAGATAGCAAACCGGCCGACTCATAAGAAATTTGGCTTATAACGCAAGATAAAACGCAGTGCAAAAACCGATATCAAGCCCTCTATAAACATCAAAGGCAGATTAAAAATAAAAATCATATAAACAGCGTAATCAAGCCTTGCGCTGCTTATTAAAAGTATGGTGATAAGCAAGGCAACGCTTAGTAAAACAGGCGCAAATCCACCGATAAAGGAGATCAAATTCGGTTTTACACTTAAATGCGGTCTTAAAAAATACCACACCAAAACCGCAGGAGCCGCCATTATAAAGGTATTTACTCCAAGCACGCCTATACCTCCAAAACCGTAAAGCAGAGCTTGGAAAAATAGCGCTATCATAATGGCTAAAAACGCCTGCAAGCCGCCAAGCGCGCCGATAATGCCATTAAAAAGCAGATGTACGCTACTTGGGCCCACGGGGATATGCACAAAAGATCCAAGGAAAAACAGCGCCGTTAGCATAGCGACTTTCGGGATACTCTCAAAATCAAGCTTATAAAGCGCATAAGCGCAAATTCCGCCCGAGATAACCCAGCCCGCAACTAAAATTTCGCTATTTAAAATTCCTTCTGATATGTGCAAATTTCATACTTTTCTTGATTTAATAATAGCAATGATACCAAAAATACCAAAGATTATGCCTATGGCGCTTAAAATTCCAAGATATTTTTGATAAATAGGCTCTTTATAACTATTAAGAGCCAGCTCATCGTTTGCATCGATATCAAATTCTTTCGTATGCTCGCCATGATCGCTACTTGCGGTAATCTTAACCCTATACGCTCCCTTGCGAGGCGGCAAAAATGCAAAATTCCCGCCGCTATCCATTGTGCTGGTTAATAGCGGTATGGCAGAGTCGCCCTCGTATATGACGATCTGGGCATAAGCGGCAGGAATTTTCTCTGTGAAATTTGCATTTATGATTATGGCTTTGCCCTCATGTGCGCTATAAAATAGCCCGTGAGCACTTAAATTTAAGCATATAGCCGCTATAAAAGCTAGAATTTTCACTACTTGACCTCAAATGATATTGAGCTTTGTATAAGCATTCTTTCAGAGCTTTCGTCGGTAAAAATAGGCTCTGAAGATTTGGCCGCGATGATGTTTAAGCCCTTTTCTTTAATAGGAATAAGCGCAATGCCAAATTCGTTCGTTACGTTATCTATATCATCTTTTGCCGTTTCAAAACCAACGTTTTTAGCAGGCTTGCCGTCTTTTAGAACAAGCACAGGCAAGCTCTCGCCTACTTTTATCTTAAACGGATCGCTAAGCGCTATAACCTCGAGCTTAAGACCTATGGGCTTTAAGAAGTTTTCATTCCACGAAAAGTAGGTTTTACCTATCTTCATGCTTCTAATCGCGTCAAAAACTATCCCTTTTGTCTTTGCTCTATCGCCCACGACGTAGCCTTTATCCGTTTGCACCCAATGTCCTGCATCAAAGGTCATCGTAACTACGGCAGGCGATTTATCGGTCAAGATTTCAGGCAACTTCTTATCATCGTCGTAGTTATAAACTATGCCTGTTTTGATTAGCTTTAAATTCTCGTCATAAGCCTTAGCACCCAAAACTTGTTTTGAAGCGTAGCCTTCAAATTTATCGTGAGCCCAAAATTTAAGCTCGAATTTGTTTTTACCTACGCTTTGAGCGACTACTTGGTGCGCCTGTGTACTCATCGTTAGAGCCGTAGCTATAAAGATAGCTTTTAATAACATTTTATTTGACATACTACTCCTTTAATAATAATTTATTACAATTAGTATTATAGAGCCGAGGAATTTAATGTATTCTGAAATTTTATTAAGCGGATAAAGTATTTTATCAAACAGTATAAATTTTACACTTGATTAACGCAGGAAATATAAAATACGCCAACAAATTAAAACCGACAAGGAGAAAATATGAGAGTATTTAAAATTTTAGTCGTCGCTTTAGCGTTTGCGACCTTTTCATTTGCAGGAGAAGCTTTTAGTAAAGCTAAATTTGACGAGCTTATGAGCCAAGGCAAAGGTATAGTGGTGCATATCCACGCTACTTGGTGCAGCACTTGCAAAAAGCAAGAGAGAGTTTTAGACCAAATCGCCAAACAAAACAGCGACAAAGCCAGCTTCTTAACCGTTGATTTTGATAGCCAAAAAGACGAGGTAAAAAGCCTTGGAGCAAAAGACAGATCAGTTATCATAGTTTTTAAAGACGGCAAAGAGGTTTCAAGGACATTTTATGAAACCAACGAAGAGAAGATTAAAGAGCAAGTAAAGTTGGCGTTTTAAGAGAATTTTATGGATATCAGCGCTACCACACTGTTTTTTAGCTTTTTATCGGGAATTTTAACCACTTTAAGTCCTTGCGTTTTGCCGATACTGCCTATTATAGTCTCTTCGGCTCTTAGTAGATCAAAATTCGGACTTATAACGCTTGCGCTTGGTATGGCGCTATCTTTTAGCCTTATAGGCACTCTGCTTTCCTCCGTAGGACTTGCGCTTGGGCTTGATAGCTCTACCATAAGAACCATAGGCGGAATACTGCTACTTTTGGTTGGAATTTGGCTTATTAGTCCAAAAATGCAAGAGCTAATAAGCTCTAAAACAAGCGGCTTTAGCAATCAAGCTCAAGGATTTTTAGCCAAATTTAATCCTGACAGCGCCAAGGGACAATTTATAGTAGGAGTTATGCTTGGAGCCGTTTGGTCTCCGTGCGTAGGACCTACTCTTGGAGCGGCGATAGCTCTGGCTTCACGTGCAGAAAGCCTGCTAAACGTATTTATAGTTATGACCGTATTTGGAATTTCGGCAGTCATACCTCTCATAGCCATCGGTCTTGCCTCAAGACAGAGCTTTAAAAATAAAAGAGAGAAAATCGCAAATTTTGCAAGCAAAAGTAAAATCATCATGGGAATTTGCTTAATCGTAATTTCTCTTATGGTTTTAACGGGGCTTGATAAGGTAGTTGAAGGGTTTTTAGTAGAGATTAGCCCTGAGTGGCTAACCGATCTTACAACAAGATTTTAGGCAAAAGCCTAAAATCTTTTTAAATTTCTATCCAAATAGCGAATTTACGCTTTCGTTGTGATAGACACGTCTTATCACTTCACCAAATATCGGTGCAACGCTTAGAACTTTTATCTTATCAAGTTGCTCTTTTAGCGGGATCGTATCGGTTATAACAAGCTCATCTAAAGCATCATCGCTTAAATTCTCATACGCCTTGCCCGAAAGCACCGCATGAGTACAGCATGCCATCACGCTAGTTGCACCTCTTTCTTTAAATACTCTGGCAGCCTTTACTATCGTGCCGCCCGTATCGATCATATCATCTACAAGTATCACGTCTTTGCCGTTTACGTCGCCTATGACGTTCATCACTTCGCTTTCGTTTGCCTTTTCGCGGCGCTTATCGACGATAACGATATCAAGGTCTAAATTCTTAGCCACACTTCTAGCGCGCGCTACACCTCCGATATCAGGGCTTGCTATGATAGGGTTTTTCAGATGTTTGTTTTTGATGTATTCGTTAAATATTATCGAGCCGTAAAGATTGTCCACCGGGATATCAAAAAAGCCTTGAATTTGCCCTGCGTGAAGATCGATGGTAACCACGCGGTTAATACCAGCCGTTTGTATCATGTTTGCAACCAACTTAGCGGTAATCGGCACTCTAGGAGCGGCTTTTCTGTCCTGTCTTGCGTAACCGAAGTAAGGAATCACGGCAGTTATCGAGCTAGCGGAGCTTCTTTTAAGAGCGTCCGTTAGTATCAAAAGCTCCATCAAATTTACGTTTGCAGGCGCACATGTCGGCTGAACGACAAAAATATCCTTACCACGCACGCTCTCACCGATTTGCACGCTGATCTCGCCGTCGCTAAATCTCTTAATAGTAGCCTCGCTAAGCGGAAGAGAAAGATAGTGAGAAATTTTTTTGGAAAATTCGACGTTTGCGGTACCGGAGAAAATTTTATAACCTCTCATGAAATTTTACCTTTGTGAGTTTTTGGATGAGTTATTTTAGCAACAATGAACTTAAATTTGCTTTTGCGACTTAAAATTTGGCTTTGGGCAAAGAGCGATAAAAAGCTCAAACGTAACGATTTTAGCGCAAATTTTAAGCTTACTTACAAATTTGAGCTTATATCAAGTCGGCTTATGATAAATTTTTTAAAATTTCAAAGGAGGCACAATGGTAATAATGCAGGTTTTATTTGATTATAAAGGCGGTTATGGCGAGGAAATGTATGAGCAGTGCCGAGAGTTGGCCCAGTCCATAACCAAAGAAAGCGGATTTATCTGGAAAATTTGGACCGAAAATGAAGAAAAGGGCATAGCCGGCGGAATTTATGCCTTTAACAGCGCCCAACAAGCCGAAACTTACGCCAAAATGCACGCTAAAAGGCTTGAGGAATTCAAAGTTGCTACAAATTTCAGATATGAAATTTTAGACGCCAATGAAAAACTAAGCGCAATTACAAATTTTAAATTAAAATAGATGAGATTTACGGGCGTTTTAAGTCTTGACTTGAAAAGGATAAGGCAGCAAATCAAGGAGTGAATTAAAACATCTAAAAGCTTAATTCACTCCGGCTAAATTCAAATTTACGAAATGCAAATTTAAACTATAAACCCGCTTCCGATAACCAAATCATCTCGGTAAAACACCGCCAGCTGTCCGCTAGCTACGCCATAAGCGCTATCTTTTAACTCTATATGTCCCGTTTGTCCGTCTATCAAAACACGAGCGCGCAAAGGCACGCTTCGGTATCTAACTTTCACATCACACTCAAATTCTCGCTCGTTAATAAACATATTTATATCTTGTATCTTGATATCGCTACGCTCAAGCTCATCTTTTGAGCCGACAACTATCCGGTTGCTTTTACTATCTATGCTTAAAACAAAATGCGGTTCATGCGCGCCAAAGACCTCAAACCCTCGCCTTTTGCCGATAGTATAGTGCATATAGCCGCTATGTCTGCCGATTATCTTGCCGCTTTTATCAACCACGTCTCCCGGCAAATTCGTATCATAGTGGCGATTTAAGACATCTATATATGTAGTATCCACAAAGCAAATTTCGCTACTTTCGGCCTGCTCGCCAAATTCACGCAAGCTCTCAACGCTCTTTGCAAGCTCTTTTATATCACTTTTAAGCTTATCGCCAAGCGGAAAAATCATATCCTTAAGCACCTCTTGGGGCACCTGAGCTAAAAAATAACTCTGATCTTTATTAAGATCTTTTGCAACCTTGATAAATCCGTCTTCAACCTGCACATAATGCCCTGTAGCAAGCTTATCGCAACCTAAATTTTTAGCGAACTTCAGCAGCTCGCCAAGCTTTATAAATTTATTGCAAAGAGCGCATGGATTTGGCGTGCGACCATCTTTATAAGTATCCACAAACGGCTGATATACGTATTTATCAAACTCATCTTGCAGATCAAGCACGTGCATTTTGATATCTAAAAACTCACAGGCCTTTTTTACTTTTTCGATATTTTTTTCGTGATAACCGGGTTTTTTATGCAGCTTCATATAGCAAGCTATTATCTCATGTCCTTGCTCTTTTAGCATTTTCGCGCTAATCGTAGAATCAACACCTCCGCTCATCGCCATTAAAATTTTCATTATTTTCCTTTTATATACCCTATCGCGAATTTAAAACTACTTGAATATACCCGCAGACTTTAACATTAAAAATATCAAAAACGGGTTTAAGAGTATCTTTGAATAAAATTTGTGCGATTTTATAAAATAATTTTAAATTTCAGAAATTTCAGCTGCGATTTTTGGTAAATCATCACTGATTTCATAAAGATTCAGATCTTCGGCACTGATGGCTTTTTCCTCGATCAAAGTAGTTTTGATAAAATCGTCAAGCTTGCTCCAAAACTCGCTTCCGATAAGATAAATTTTAGCTCTCTTGTTGCGAATTTGAGCAAGAACCAAAATTTCAAAAAGCTCATCAAGCGTACCAAATCCTCCTGGGAAAATCAAAAACGCCTTTGATCTTTCAATAAGCGCAAATTTGCGTGCGTTCAGGCTCTCAAATACGAATTTGCTAGTCGCATAAGGATTTGTCATCTGTTCAAAAGGAAGGACGATATTTAGTCCGATTGAAGGGCTCTTGCCGCTATCAAAAGCGCCTTTATTAGCAGCCTCCATTATGCCTCCGCCTCCGCCGCTAACTATGGCAAAGCCGTCATTTGCAAGCGAGTAGGCAAGCTCGTAAGCCATCTCGCAGAATTTATTATCAGGCTCAAATCTAGCCGAACCAAAAAACGTAACACTAGGATTTTTATACGCCGCAAAATCCCTAAATTTCGTTAAATCATTTAAAATTTTTTCCATTATTTCTCTTTAAGTCATATTTATAAGGCTTAAGCGGTAGATTAAGGCTGCTTTGCTCGAACAAAAGCCTTCAATCGCTTAAGAAAGCGAATTACCTAAGCTGCTCCAAGCGCTCTTTTTTGCTTCCTATTTGCGTTATCTGGATACCGAAATTTCCATCCACGATAACGACTTCGCCAAGAGCTACGACTTTATCGCTGATTAATATCTCAAGCGGATCGTTTGCAAGCTGATTTAGCTCGATTACCGAGCCTATATCCATACTTAAAACATCCTTTAAAAGCATTCTTTTTGAGCCGATTCGCACCCGTATAGGCAGGCGAACGTCCATGATAAGACCGATATTTCGCATCTCTTCGGCGCTAAATTCGCTCTTTGCGCCGTCATCTTGACTCTTTGAATTTGCATTGCCGTCTTTATGGTCTTTGTTAAAAAATTTAACAAAAGAAAAATCAACCACAACTCCGATTTGTTCTTGTATATCTTCGATATTTACGGTATATACGTAGAGTTTTTCAAACGAACTTATATCGAAATTCGAGCTTTCGTCTATGAAATTTACCTTTGAAATTTCAAAATTCAGCTTCGGCATATTTTTTTGCGCGCCAAGCGAGGTTGCAAAAGCACCCATGATGTTTGAAAATATCTCTTTTGTAGCGTCAAGTTCATCTTCGCCAAGCTCGTCGTTACGCGAAATTTCCTCTTCACCCATCATCCACTCGCTTACCGCACTCATTAGAACAGGTGTAGCTACGAGTATCATTTTGGCCGTTATATCGCCGCTTATATTTACGTTTGCTACCGCCAAAGGAGGCTTTACGCCCTCTTGATTTGGAGCGTCATATTCGGCTTTTGGGCCTATATCGGGGGTTTTGCCGGTAAGTCCTTCGATGGTCGCTTTTACCTCATTTACAAATAACTTAAAAAATTCATTCATCATATTCGCTGCTTTCATCTAACATATTATCATCGTATTCGTTATGCTCTTGTTCATAGCTCATAAGTTTTGCTTTGCGCTCTTCTTCATACTGCTCTAAGATATGCTTAATCTCGTCCCTATCGGTTCTGATAAGCTCTTCTATCTTGATCGATTTTCTAAATCTATGAAGTCCCACTTCTGCTAAAAAGACATCTTTTTTATCGATTGTTACGATAGCTTTATCATTAGCCGAGCGATCAAGACGAAGTATATCGCCCTCTTTTAAATTCAAAAATTCATCTACGCTTATATTTGCCTTACCTAAAATCGCCTCATAAAGCACTTCGGCTCGCCCGATTAGGGTCTTAAGCTCTTTATTTCTGCTCTTTTTTGCGCTTGTTTCGCCAAGCATTATATCGCGGTTTGCCAAACGGCTTAATATCGGCTCAAGATAGATGACAGGATAACATATATTTATCATACCGCTTGAATTTCCTACAATGATCTCCATAACGACCATGATAACGATTTCGTTTTGAGAGACTATTTGCACGACGTTTGGACTACTCTCTTTAGCTTCCACGTTTGGATACATGTCGGTTATCATGCTCCAGCTATCCTTAAGACGCTGCATCATCATTCTAAGGATCGCATCAAGCAAATTTACCTCTATATCGGTCAGCTCTCTGCTGGTTTCAAATCCTTCGCCGTTACCCCCAAGCAATCGATCTATCATCGGGAAGGCTATACTTGGATTTATTTCAAGAACGCAGTTTCCATCAAGCGGTTTAATGGAAAACACGTTAAAGCTGGTAGGACTTGGCAAGCTCATCAAAAATTCGCCGTATGTCATCTGATCAACGCTATGCAAGCGAATTTCAACGATGCTTCGCATAACGCTTGAAATTTGACTTGCCAGGTTTCGTGCAAGCTTATCATGAATGCCTTTTATCGCGCGAAGTTGCTCTTTAGAAACGCGATTTGGGCGCTTAAAGTCATAGATAATTATCTGTCTTTGATCTTCTTGCGATGAGCTTCCTATATCGCTTGTATCGCCGTCCTCATCGACAACTTCAAGCAGCGCGTCTATCTCTTCTTGACTTAAAATATCAGCCATTATCTACCCTCAAGCCTATCTCTAATCTTACTCATTAAACGTTTATGAATTTGCGAAATTCTCCCTTCGGTAATATTTAAAATTTCGCTAATCTCTTTTAAATTTAACTCTTCATAATAGTATAGCTGAATTATCAGCTGATCGCGCTTACTAAAGGTGGATAAAATTTGCTCGATATTTTCTATCATGTCCTCTTTTTCAACTCTATCAAGTACGTTTTCTTCGCTTAGAATTTGCATCTGATCATCTAAACTAAGAGTCATAACTACCGAGCTTACGTTTCTGGCATCGCGAATTTTATCTATATCTTCATCAAGAACGCTAGCTAAATACTCATCGCTAGGCTCCTCTTCGTGAGCATTGAAATATTCGTCAACCAAGCTGTCAATGCTCTTTATAAGCGCTCTGCTGGCTCTGCTTACCACATCAAGGCTTCTCAAGAAATCAAGCATCGAGCCGTAAACTCTTTTTTTGGCATAACCCCAAAACGAGTCATTTTGCTCCTTATCATACTTGCGAGATAGCTTGATCATCTCTTCAAGCCCGGTGCTTATGAGGTCATTTACGTCTATGTGCGAAGGCAGGCGTTCTTTTAGGCGAAAAGCCATCGCGCGCAGTGCCGGCATGTACTGCAAGACTATATCGTCTTGCTCTTTTTTTATCGTTTGCGCATAAGCGTTAAGCTGCTTTTGCTTTGCTCTGTCCATGCTTTTTACTACTCAAGGTTTGCTTAATAAGCGCATTTTCCACGGCAAGCTTGGCAAGCAGGCTATCTATACGCTTTTCTCTTATGCCAAGCTCGGATATGAGATAATCAGCCGTCTCTTCATACTCCTCTTTGCTGTGCCCTTTTAAAATTCTCTTAGCGTCGATGTAGTTCATGATGATGATATGAATAAGCAGGTAAAAGACAAATGTTATAAGAAAGGTATATACCATCATCTCGATAGGTTCGCTTACCTTTAAAGTAACAAACATAAGCCCTATGAAAAAGCCGCACACCGTAAAAAACGCTATAAAATTTTCCGCTCTCAAAATTCGTCCTAAATTTAAAATTGCTCTATCAAACGTTTAAAAAAGCCCTTAAAGCTCCTGTTATCCGTCGTATCAAGCACTTTTCGTTCCAACCTGTAAAGTAGCCTTGAAGCGATATCCTTCATCTCGCCGCTACTTAAGCTAAATTCGCTCTCCTGGGTAAAAAGTGTTCGCTGCTTTATGCTGCGCGATACGTTTTTATCATCGCTTAAATAGCCCAAAAGCTCAAGCTTCAGTCCGCTTCCTATATTTGCGCGCGCCACCTTTTGGATATTTTCAAAAATTCTAACCGCCTCTTTTTCGTTTTTAACCATGTTAAAAACCATAAGCATGTTGTCTTTTATCTTTGAAGTTACTTTTATAACTGCGTAAGCATCGGTAATCGCCGCAGGATCAGGCACTGTTACTACTATCACCTCATCGGCGGCTTCTAAAAACATATGCGTATTGCCGCCTATGCCCGCACCCGTATCGATGATGAGAAAATCAAGCCCGTCAAGCACGCTTACCTCATCTAAAAATCTCTCATATAAAAACTGGTTGTTAAATTTTAAAATTTCATCGCCGCTTTCGCCAGGAATCAGCGTCAAATTCGGCTTTATCTCGATTAAAACATCTTTTAGCGAACACTCGCCCTTTAGCACGTGAAGCAAATTTTTACTAGCACGCACATTGAGTATCACATCTAAATTCGCTAGCCCGATATCCGCGTCAAACAAGGCCACTTTATAGCCGTTGTTTGCAAGGATGTTTGCCAAATTTGCGCTTATCGTGCTCTTGCCGACACCGCCTTTACCGCTTGTGATAGCTACAAAATGAGTGTTTTTAGCTCTTTTATTTGAAGCTACGAGAGATTTTAGTTTATCGGCTTGACTACTCATCGCCCGTTCCTTTTTCAAAGCCTTCCAACACGCACTCAACTAAAAATTCGCTCTTAGCCACCATAATATCATCAGGCACCTCTTGTCCGACAGAAAAGAAGCTAACGGGCGTATTTGTCTCATAAATAAGCGAAAAGACGTTGCCAAAAATTTTCGTCTCGTCAAATTTGGTGATAATTAAAGTATCTATATCAAGAAATGAAAATCCATCGTAAATTTCAAGCAGATCTTCGACTTTTGAGCCCGCAGAAAGGACCAAATTCACATCTATCTGCGCATCCGCGCTCTTTAAAAACTTCTCAAGCCTAGCCAGTTTTTCCTTATCATACTGCGAATTTCCGGTCGTATCTATTAGTATCACGTCGCAGTGATTTAGCTGCTTTATCGCGCTTTTAAAGTCCTCAACCTCGATCACGTCAAGTATCGGCAGCTTCATCATCTTAGCATACTGAAAGAGCTGTTCAACCGCCCCGATCCTATAAGTATCAAGGGTGATAATGCCCGTTTTATAGCGCTTCTCGCCGCTATAAGCAAACCGCGCGGCAAGCTTAGCAAGAGTGGTAGTCTTGCCGACTCCCGTTGGTCCAACCAGCATCATTATCTTTTGTTTTTTGTTGTCTTGCTCGATCCTGCATGGAAGCATCTTGCGAAGCAGAGAATAAAAATACCGCTTAACGGCGTTTGGATTTGTTTTCATCGAAGTTGGCATATTTTGGGTCGTAGTTTGCATGATCGCTTCTAAGTGCTCTTCCTTCATACCGCTTTTTTTAGCCGCTTTATAGATACTTGCAAATTCAGGCGGTATGACGAGGTTATTTCTACCGGGTGCCTTTTCTTCCCAGATCATGTCGGCTATCAAATTTACTTTATCGCTTAGCGCATTCATTTGCTTTGCTACATCATCGATTTTTTTGTTATAGCCTTCGGGATTGTCGTTTTGTATGCTTTGCATACCGCTTGATTTGGTTATCTCACTTATCTCTTTTGCGGCTTTTGAGATATTTACAAGGATATTATCATCGCTTTTAAAATCGTTTTTAGCACGGGATTTACCAAAGAGCTCATCGTCCGAAACGGTAAAATCATCCTTCAAAGGAAGCTCTTCTATCTCAAATTTCGGTCTTTGTTCAAATTTGTTATTTTGGTTTTGAAATTTATCATATCCCTTTAAATTCACGCTCTTTGCGACTTGCTTTGGCTCATCTTCCTCTTCTACGCTTACTAAAATTTCATAAAGAGGCTTTTTGTTTATCGTTTTTGGTCGAATTTGCTTAGTGGTAACCAGCATAGCCCTCTCTCCGCACTGCTCCTGCGCCTTTTTAAGAGCTTCTATGCTACTTTCGCCCGTAAATGTATAAAGCTTCGTTGCCAAATTTACTCCTTACCTAACCCTTTTCATTAACCCAAGCGGCAAAATCACACTTAACCTGCTCTTTGCTCCCACATGCGGAAGAGTAAGTCTTGCGTCATTTCTACTCGCTCCGCTAAAATATAAAATATCTATATCAAGCGTTCTTGGCGCATCCTTAAAGCTACGAATCCGCCCAAAACGCCTCTCTAAATTCGCCGTTACTTTAAGCAAATTTCTAGCGCTTAGGCCGGTTTGAATCAAAACCGCCGAATTATAAAAATCCGCCTGCTCTTTAAACCCAAAGGCTTCATTTACTAAAATTTCGGAACTCTCTACGATATGTATCCGTTTATCGTTTTGCAAAGCTCTATAAAGCCTATCAAAACGCCTTTTAACCTCTCCGATATTACCGCCAAGTCCTAAGACTGAGACATTTTTAAAGCCGTGTTTGTAATTTAAAACTCTCGGGAAAAAAACGCTTTTTTCAAAACGTCTCATTCCGGCTAGCTTCATAAAATTTCAGCTCCGTCTTGGCGAACCACTACGACATCCTCGATCCTTACGCCAAATTCACCCTCGATATAAATCCCAGGCTCAACACTGAAAACCATGCCCTCTTTTATAATCTCGTTTGAGCGGGCAGAGATGAACGGAAGCTCATGTATATCAAGCCCCACACCGTGTCCCGTAGAGTGAAAAAACTGCTTTCCAAAGCCTTGCTTTGCGATAAATTCACGCGCCGCCGCATCTATTTCGCAAGCTTTTTTACCGATTTGAACGGCTTTGATAGCTAAAATTTGAGCCTCTTTTACTATCTCGTAAATCTCTTGATGCTTTGAGCTTTTAAAATTTTGCTCTTTTGAAAAGTTAAAATTTTCATCAAAGCACGCAGTTCTAGTTCTATCAGAACAGTAACGCTTAAATTTTACACCGGCATCAAGTAAGAGCAAATCGCCATATCTTAGCTTCTTTTTGCTTGGCAAGGCATGCGCTTTAGCAGCATTTTCGTTTATCGCAACGATCGGGTTAAAGCTAAGCTCAAGCTCGCCGCGCTGCTTAAATATAAGCTCGGCATTAAAAAACAGCTCTTCTTCGCTCATCCCCTCACCGTTTTGCCTTACAAACTGAGCAAATTCGTCAAAGCAATTTGCTCCAAGAGTTGCCGCTTGTTTTAAAATTTTTATCTCGTCTTCACTCTTTATCATGCGTGAAATTTGTGAGAAATTAGGCTTTGGCGTGAAATTTATCCTAAGATTTTTACTAAGCTCGTTAAATGCGCCGTAGCTAAAATCAAGCGGGTTAAAATCCATCTTTTTAACTTCGTTTTTGCGCAAAAAAAGCCTAGTATCCTTTATCAAAGAGCGCTCTATCTCAACGACATCGCACCCCTTAGCAAGCTCTCTTGCTTCGATAGCGTATCTTGCGTCGGTCAGGAAAAATTTACGCCCATTAATGCTTAAAAATATCGCATTATCACAGCTATATCCGCACTGCGCATAGATAGCGTTTTCATCTCTTAGGATAAAATTTCGCATTCTTACTCCGCTTTTTGAGCCGCTCTCATCGCTTTTACTTGCTCAAAAACTTGAAGCATGCCGATCATAGCCAGATGATATCCCACAGGTCCAAAGCCGATGATTTGACCTGCGGTAACAGGTGCTATCATGCTTTTTTGTCTAAATTCCTCTCTGCGGTGAATGTTGCTTATATGCACTTCGATAACCGGCAAATTTACCGCACTTAACGCATCTCTAATGGCGATTGAAGTATGCGTGTAAGCGGCAGGATTTATGATGATACCGTCAACCTCGCCAAAACACTCTTGAATTTTATCTACGATTTCACCCTCTAGGTTGCTTTGAAAAAATTCTATATCGATACTGTTTTGCTCTGCAAAAAGCTTCATCTGAGAGTGTATGTCCTCCATCTTCATAATGCCGTAGATATTAGGCTCTCGTGTGCCAAGAAGGTTGATATTTGGACCTTGGATCACCATAATTTTGAAATTTCTTTCCACGTTTTATCCTTTTCGTAAATTTTAAATTTAGCTTTAATTATACATTTTTATTTCTTATATCATACTTCTATGATTTGAGTTTTTTTGCTACAATCACACAAATTCGGAGTTAAAAAATGACAATTATAAAAGCCAAATTTATCATGCTCTGCGATGAGAATTTCACTATCTTGAAGGATAAAGCGGTAGCATTTGAGGATAGAATTTTAAAAACGGGCGAAGCAAGCGAGCTAATTAAAGAATTTCCGCAGGCTGATTTCATAGACGCAAAAGACGCTATCATCGCTCCTGCATTTATAAATCCGCACGTTCATCTTGAATTCAGCGCAAATAAAACAAGCCTGGTTTATGGGGATTTTTTAGAGTGGTTAAGTAGCGTAATAGCCTCTCGCAGCGAGCTTTCAAAAGAAGCAAACCAAGCGCTTATAGCAAAAACCATAAAAGAAATTCAAAGAAGCGGAGTTGGTACTATAGGCGCTGTTTCAAGCTTTGGAAGCGACTTTGAGCCTTGCGTAAGCAGCTCTGCACGCATAATTTATTTTAATGAAATTTTAGGCACAAACGAGCAAATTTTAGAAACTAACAAGCAAAATTTCATCTCGCGATTCAAAAAGAGTAAAGAGGCGCAAAACGAGCTTTTTATCCCCGCGATTTCGGTTCATTCGCCCTACTCCACTCATCCCAAACTGGCGAATTTCGCACTTCAAATTGCCCGCGATGAAAATTTAATCGTATCGACTCATCTTATGGAATCAAACCACGAAAAAGATTGGCTTACGAATGGGTCCGGCGGGTTTAAAGAGTGGCTTAGCAAATTTAACAAATCAGCCACGCCTTTTTATGACGTAAATAGCTTTATATCGCTATTTTCCGGCATCAAAACGCTCTTTACACACTGCGTTTATCTTAACGACTTTAGCAAATTTGAGCGCGAATTTCATAGCGTTACGCATTGTGCATTTTCAAACCGCCTGCTTAGTAAAAAGACACTAAATTTACAAAATTTAATTGACGAAAAAATTCCTTTTAATATCGGCACAGACGGACTTAGTTCAAATATAAGCCTGAATTTTTTTGATGAGTTAAGAGCTAATTTATTAATCCATAGCGAATTTAATCCTCAAAATTTAGCCCAAATTTTAATCCTAGCTTCAACTTCAAACGCAGCGAAAGCTTTAGGACTAAATTTAGGAGAGATCGCTACCGGCAAAATCGCTGATATAGCTGTTTATGAAGGGTTTGGCGAGATCAAAGAAAGCGAACTTGCACTCATGCTTTTGCTTCACACTAAAAATTGCCAAAGCCTTTACATAAACGGCAAAATTTGCGAGCTTTAAGATTAAATACATGGCAGGATTTTGATTAAATTTATGAGCGAATTTTCATAAATTTGCTACAATCTTTGTTAAATTTACGAAACTTAAAACACAAAAAAGGAAATTTATGGGATTTTTAAAATTGATATTTTCGCCTATCATCGCGATTTTAAAATTTATAAACACTTATTTTAAGGCGATGATATTTCTGCTGATCTTGTTTTTGATATTTTCAAGCGGCGACAATAATGGCGTAAATGCGCCAAATTTAGCCCAAATAAACATCTCAGGCGCGATCAGAGACAGCTCAAAAACACTTGAAGAGATACACGCCGCAAGCAAAAACGATCAGATAAAAGGTGTCTTGCTATTCATAGATAGTCCGGGCGGCGCACTTGCTCCAAGCACAGAGCTTGCAATAGCGGTTAAAAATTTAAGAGCTAAAAAACCGGTCATTGCCTACGCAAGCGGCTCGATGACAAGTGGAAGCTACTATGCAGGAGTAAACGCAAATAAAATTCTAGCCAATCCGGGCTCGTTTATCGGCTCCATCGGTGTCATCTTGCAAGCGCCCGACATAAGCGAACTGGCAAGCAAGATCGGAGTGGCGCAACAAGTGGTAAAAGCGGGTGAATTTAAAGAGGCCGGAACGTTTGCCAGAAAGTGGAACGAAGCTGAGCGTACCGAGCTTGAGCGCCTGGTCAAGCAATCTTACAATATGTTTGTAAGCGATGTTGCGGCGGCTAGAAATCTTGATATAAACGCTAGCGATAAATGGGCAAATGCACGGGTATTTTTAGCGAGCGAAGCGAAAAATATGGGCTTAATCGATGAACTAAGTGACTATTATTCGGCAAGAAAAGAGATAGAAGAGCTAAGCGGTGTGAGCGAGCCTGCTTGGAAACAAAAACCTAAATTCGAGAAATTTATAGATGAGTTTTTGCAAAAAAATGTAAATAGCTTTTTGGATATGTTTTTAAATACGAGCGTAAGATAAAATATTTTTGGGCTTATTTTTGTATTTAGTGTCCAAATAATTCAAGAGGCTTTGTAGCCATATAAAACTAAATAGGAAAAGCGTGTATAGTGATTGCTTTTTTATTTGTAATAGCAATCATGAGAGATATATTTAATTAATAATTTTTGATAATTATAAAGATAAAATAAAAAATAATAATAAATAAACTAATTTTAAATTTTAAATTTATATAATTATATTGTGGGTCTGAGACAAAACATCCCTTCCCTTTCTTTCCCTTCCCGTGTAGTCTCAGGCCTTGCAAATTCGTTATTTTAAACCACTTAATAACTTTTATTTAATTAATTCTTTATTATTAAATTTAATTTATAAATATAAATAGTTGTTCGTTATACAATCTAAATAAATTCTTACCGCCAAAAGCATTATGAACTCATATAGTATAAAAAGCAAATTAGAAATAAAATCGTCTAATTTAAATTTTGCATATTATTACCAAATCTTAAAAACGTAAATTTGCATAAAGAAAAATTGCTAAAATTTATTTTTGCAAGCTAAAAATATAGAGGTCAAATTCTTTGAAGCCAAGTATAGCTGTCGCTTGCGAAATTTGAGCTAAAAAGCTTTTTTAATTTTAAATTTAGCCTTGCATTAGGCGCGTTTTTAAACTCGCTTGATTGGTATATCAAAATCCATTTAACACGCTCGTCAAGATTTTTTAAGAAATTTTCTCCACCCTCAAACATTACCAAAGGCTTTTTAAAAGCATTTTCCAAGCTATCTGAAATCTCAACATTGCGGTTTTTAACATTAAAAAGAGGGATACTCTTATCGAAATTTTTATCTCTTGAATATATCAAAATATCAGGATTTTTGCCGTTTGAGATAAGTCTAGTATCAAGCGTAGGGCGATCGATCCTAACCGTATTTCCACCGATTACCAACATATCGCACACGCTTCTAAGCTTATGGGAATGAGTTCTGCTAAGTTCGTTTGATATTATTCCTCCACTTGTTACTCCGTTTGCGCTAAGGGCGAGTTTAAAAAAGCTAAAATTTCCGCTTTGCCAAGCTAAAAAAGGCTCTATAAGTTCATCTGCAACCTCTTTTAAAACGCCAAATTTTACTTTTATTCCGCTAGCTTTTAAAATTTCAGCACCGCCGGAAGCGATTTTGTTTTCATCTATTCTTGCAATGATAACTTCACCAAATTTAAGCTCTTTTAGCAAATTTGCGCAAGACTTAGTTTTTCCCTCATGAGAGCATGGCTCAAGGGTAACATAAGCCTTAGCATGCTCTAATAAATTATCGTGGTTTTTAAGTATAAATTCGTAGGTAAATTTTGGCTCCAGATCGGCATTTTCAAGATCTAAGATATCGCTAAAATTTAAGTTAAACTCGTGGTTATACTCTCTTAAAAATTTAGCTAAAAAATCTTTATTGATGGTGCAAAGTGCGAAAAATACAGCTAAAGGTTCAGCATGCAAAAAGCCTGCTTTTTTATGAGCCTTTATAGCTAAAATTCGTCCGTTTTTATCTAGTATAACACATCCTACGGCTGGGTTTGGATAGGTTAAAAGCTGAAATTCCCAAGCCTTTTTTATGGCAAGAGACATATAAAATTCATCGTTTATCATTGATAGTCCAAGAATTTGAGATAATCAAAATTTAAGTGAAAATATCGTGAGAAAATTTAAATCAAGATAAGGCAAATAACCTATCAACGATTTAAATTTTCAAACTCATTAAAAAGAGCTCACAAAAATTTTAAAATCTCTGACCGATAGTAAATTCAAACGTACTTGTCTTATCGCCCGGCTTTTTGCCTATCGGTTTAGCAAATATCAGCTGCAAAGGACCTATAGGCGTAATCCACTCTATGCCACCTCCCGCACTATATCTTGTTATCTCATTTAAGCTGCTTTCGCCTATCTTGCCGTAGTCAAAGAAGCCAAATCCACGCATTTTAACGCGGTCTATCAAAGGAAAGCTAAGTTCTGCCGAGTTGTTAAATGAAATTCCGCCACCGATCTCATCGCCATAGGCATTTTTCGGAGTAACCGTTCTTGAATCATATCCGCGCAGGTTTCTAATGCCGCCTAGATAAAGCTTTTCGTTGATAGGCACATAACCTCTATCCCAAATTTTACCAAAGCTTGCTTTGTATCTTAGGATAAGATCATAATCAATCCACTCTCTTAAGCCTAAATACCAGTTAAAATTCGTTCTGCTCTTTAAAAATTTCTCATCGCCGCCAACGCCAGCGAATTCAAGACTGGTGCTTGCTATGATACCCTTTCTAGGTAGGTAATAATCATCCGTACTGTTGTAGGTTATAGCCGGAATAAAAGCGCTTTTAAGACTCTTGCCTTCTTTATATCCTGTTCTAAGAAGAGTTTTGCTAAGTCCTTTGATATCGCTTTGCTCTATAATATAAGAAAGTGAAGCGCTTAAATTTCTAGTGATTTTTTTACCAAGAGTAGTAGTAAAACCGTATGATTTCTCTTGATAGTTATTCCAATCGTAGTCATTGGCATAAAGCGTGCCGCCAAGGCTGTATTCCGAATCAAAAATTCTAGGATTTGTAAGTCCTATCTGACCTGAGAGCTCATTATCGCTTCTATCTACGCTTATAACACCCTTTAGTCCTGAACCAAAGACGTTTGTATCAGAAACGCTTGCGTTTAATAGCAATCCGTCCGAGCTTCCATATCCTATACCGCCGCTTATAGAGCCCGTTGAAGCCTCTTTAACATCCACCAAAAGATCAACTTCATTTACGCCGACTCTTTCTTCTTTTATCTCGACATCTTCAAAATAACTCGTTCTTTTAAGTGCCGACTTGCTATCTTCAAGATCGGTTCTATTATATAAATTTCCTTCGGTAAGATACATCTCTCTTCTTACTACTCTATCGATAGTTCTATCGTTTCCTGAAATTTGCACGTTTCTTATATATGTTTTATCTCCTGGAGCCACCTCATAAGTGATATCAACCGTATGCTCGTCTGAATTTTTAAACGTCTTAGGCATAACTCTTACAAACGCATAGCCCTGATCGGCTATCATATTTTCAAGCTTTTGGATATCTGATCTCAAGCGAGCCGAATTCATTCTATCTCCGGCTTCAAGCTTAAATTTCTTAACCACTTCCCTTTCGTCAAGCTCAAGGAAATCAGGTGCTTCTACACTCACGTTTGATACGGTATATGGCTCTCCTTCGGTTACGTAGTAAGTAAGATCCGCCATATAGTTATCCATATAGGCGTTAAGATAAGGAGTTGAAACCGTAGCGTCCAAATAGCCTTTTTGGAAGTATTTATCTTGAATTCTCGCAGAGTCGTTAGGCAGCTCAAAGAGTTTAACCTTACCGTCGTTTCTGCCCCACATCCAGCCCATAAATTCACGCTGCTTGTTGGCCACGACAGGCTCTATATCGCCGTAATCAAAAACTTTAGCGCCTATTAAATTTACCTTTTGTATTATCATATTTTCGCCACGGTTGATATTAAGAGTTACAAAGAGGCTGCTATCGCTTCCCGCAACTGGCTCTTTTTTCACGTCTATAACGGTATCAAAATACCCCTTTGACTCGTAATACTGCCTGATGCGCTCTTTGGCTCTATTTATGGCAAGCTCGTCATACATATGACCTTGTTTTATGCCGATAAGTCCGTCTATTGCGGTCTTATCGTTTGTAACGACGCCTTTTATATCAAGTCTTGCTATGCTTGGTTTTTCTTTCACCACTACAAGAATATCGCCGTTACTCTCCTCGATATAAATATCATCAAAATAATTTTGCCTAAATAAATTTGATATGGCTCTATCGGTGCTATCGCCGGTCAGCACATCGCCCACTCTAAGCCCCATGATCTCCTTGGCAACTTCAGGAGAAAGATGCAAAAGACCCTTAAAATTTATAGACTTTATCTCGGTAGCGCCGCTAAAACATACCGCAGCAAGTAGTAAAAAAACGCTTTTTTTCATTGAATTTAACCTAAAAATGAGTATTAGGCGGTATAATAACACATTTTAATTTTAAACAATATAAATTTAATAATTTCATAAAGGCAATCACTATGAAAATCGGAATTATAGGGCTTGGGCTTATCGGAGGCTCGCTTGGACTCTGTCTTAAAAACGAAAAGCTAATCTCTTGCGTTAGCGGTCTTGATATAAGCAAAGAGCACGAAAGAAAGGCTCTAGAACTAGGCCTTGTGCATGAAATTTTATCTCTTGAAGAGATGAAAAAGAAATGCGATATCATCTTTCTTGCAATCCCTGTCGAAGCGATAATCAATATAGTAAAAGAATTTGAAGACATAGACGAAAATACAACCATAATCGACCTTGGCAGCACAAAACAAAAGATCATAGAAGCGGTTCCTGAAAAGATAAGAGCGAATTTCGTCCCGGCTCACCCTATGGCAGGCACCGAGTATTCAGGTCCTACGGCTGCATTTTCAGGGCTTTTTAACGGAGCGGTTGTTGCCATTTGTGATTTTAAAGAGAGTAGCGAAAAACATGTAAAAAGATCAGTCGAGCTATTTTCTCACCTTGGAATGAAGATTATATTCATGGGCGCAAAGGAGCATGATCACCACGTAGGGCTTATCTCTCACCTTCCTCACGCCATAAGCTTCTCGCTTGCGGCAGGAGTTTTAAAAAAAGAGAATAAAAAAAATATCATCGCTCTTAGCGGCACGGGTTTTAACGGGATGATAAGAATCGCCAAAAGCTCGCCCGTAATGTGGAGTGACATATTTAAGCAAAACAAAGACAATCTAATAAGCTCTATTGAAATGTTTAAAGATGAACTTGCTGTGTGCGAAAATTTGGTGCGCGAAGAGAGGTGGGATGAGCTTAGAGATTGGATGAGTGAGGCCAGAAAGATACGCGAAATTTTATAAATTTACTTGAAATTTATAGCTTTTTAGTAAAATTCAGCAAAAATTAAAATTAGGAAAATTTATGAGAAGACGCGGAAGAAATTCAAATTTTATAGCTTACGGCATTATTGTCGTTTTGCTTGCGGTAAGCGGATTTTTGCTTTTTACATCAAATACGTTTGAGCGAGAAGCTCCGCAAATCGGTATTGAAGATGAAATTTATTGGAATTTAAAATCCCCTTTACAAGTCAAGATAACCGACAACGTTGCCGTAAAATCGATAAAAATAGTTATGAACGACGGAGCAAACGATATAGTCTTGTCGAACCAAAAATTTGATGCTCCAATCGGTTCGCTTGATCTGAATATAACTTTTCCAAAGACGGGATTTGCCGCACAAAAAGATCTTTATACTCTCAAATTTGAAGCCGTAGATACGAGCAGATGGGGCTTTTTCTTTGGCAACAAGGAGAGCAAAGAGGTAAAAGTAACGGTAGATAGCAAAAAACCCGATCTTCACATCCTAAATCACTCCTACGCGATAAACAAAGGAGGCACCGCCACAGTCGTATTTAAGGCAAATGACGAGAGGTTAAAAGATGTCTATATCGAGTCAAATTTCGGCAAAAAATTCATACCTACCAAATTTTATCAAGACGATTACTATGCGTCTTTAGTGGCTTGGCCGGTGGATGAAAGTTCATTTAGTGCCGATGTGGTAGCGGTTGATCTTGCAGGAAACGAAAGTAGAAGCAAGATAAGGTTTTTTTACCAAAACCGAAGCTACCGCGTTTCTAAAATAAAACTGGATAATCAAAATAGATTTTTAAATGAAAAAATCCCAGATCTTGCGCAACAATACGCAAAAGATTATGAAAGCATGTCAAACGTAGAAAAGATGAAATTCGTAAACGAAACCCTAAGAGCGGCGAATGAAAAGCTCATAGCCGACGCTACGTCTAAAATTTCAACCGATACGATAAGCGAATTTGGTCTTAAGAAATTCTACCCGCTTAAAAACGGCAAGGCGGTAGCGAGCTTCGGCGATCATAGATACTATACCTTAGGCGATCAAGAGATAAGCGAATCTTGGCACATGGGAATAGATCTTGCTTCTACCCAAAGAGCAAACATAGTTTCAAGCAACGACGGCATAGTAGAATTTGCAGGAGAAAACGGTATCTACGGACAAAACGTGATCATAAATCACGGATTTGGCGTATTTTCGCTTTACGGACACTGCACCTCTTTGACGGTAAAAACAGGCGATGAAGTAAAAGCCGGCGATATAATAGGCACAACGGGAGTTAGCGGGCTTGCAATGGGAGATCATTTGCATTTTGGAATGATAGTGCAAGGCATAGAGGTAAGACCTGAAGAATGGATGGATACGGGCTGGATGAAAGATAACGTTTCAGGCGTGCTAAATTCGGCAAAAAAAATGATAAGTGGCAAATAACTAGAATTTGTTACCAAAAATATGTATAATTAGAAAAAATTTTATGAATTTTAAGGGAAAATTTTGCAACAAACAACGATAAAAAGAGCTGTTGAAAGCGTCGGTATCGGGCTTCATAAAGGCGAGCCAATAAAAATAACGCTAGAGCCAACAAGCGCAAATACGGGCATAGTTTTTTATAGAAAAGATCTTGGCGTTAGCTACAAAGCAGAACCGAAAAACGTGATCAATACTCAAATGGCAACGGTCATAGGAGGAAAAGAGGGCTATATATCAACGATCGAACACTTATTAAGCGCTATTAGCGGGTATGGCATAGACAACATCCGCATAGTTCTTGATGCCAACGAAGTTCCCGTAATGGACGGAAGCGCGATAAGTTACTGTATGATGCTTGATGAAGCTGGGATTCAAAAACTTGAAGATCACAAGCGCGCCATAATCATCAAAAAAGAAGTTCAAGTAACAAAAGGCGAAAAATTTGCCAAAGTAACTCCGTCAAAAAATCCTAAATTTGACTTTACTATCAAATTTGATCACCCAATTATAGGCGAACAAAGATATGTTTTTGAATTTAGCAAAAGTTCTTTTATAGAAGAGATTGCAAGAGCTAGGACTTTTGGATTTTTAAAAGATGTCCAGATGCTTCGCGCAAACAACCTTGCCCTAGGCGGAAGCTTAGATAATGCCGTAGTAATCGACGATACTCGCATACTAAATCCTGAAGGACTTAGATTTGAAAACGAATTCGTGCGCCATAAAATTCTTGATGCGATAGGCGACTTAAGCCTTATAGGCGCGCCTTTGATGGCTGATTATACTTCATTTGCCGGAAGTCATGAGCTAAATCACGAATTAACCGTAGCTATTTTAAGCGATGTTAAAAACTATGAGATTGTTACTCTTAAAGGTGATTTGGCACTTGAATATCAAAAGGTATTTGCATAAAACATATCCAAATTCTCGTAGTTGCGCTATCTTCTCCGATTATCGTCGGAATTTACGATAATGACGGCAAATTCATACAAAAAATGATAAGCGATAAAAAATCCGACGAATCGCTTATCGAAATTCTTAATGAACTTACCAATGAGCAAAAATTACAAATTTCAAAGATTATTTACGCAAATGGACCGGGAAGTTTCATGGGGACAAAAGTCTCTTATATAATATTAAAAACTTTTAGCATGGTTAAAGAGTGTGAATTTTACGCTATAAGCGGATTTGAATTAAATGGAAACGGAGCAATAAAAGCAAACAAAGCCTTAAGCTTCGTAAAAACAGGAGATGAAATTTTGCTTCAAAAAGCAGAGCCTAAAGAATTTGAATTGCCGTTAAATTTAGATGTTTTAAATCTAAATTTAGATACTCTACCAAACTACGTAATTCAAGCGGTTTAGGAGATAATTTGGTCATAAAAGTTCCTGCAACAAGTGCAAATTTAGGGCCCGGTTTTGACGCATTAGGGCTTGCTCTAAGCCTATATAACGAAGTTGAAATAACGAGAGCCAAATTCTCTTCTATAGCGATTTTTGGAGAGGGTGATGATAATATAAAATTAAAAAAAAATAACTTATTCTTATCCGTTTTTAATGAAATTTACTCAGAACTTACAGGCAAAAAAGACACTTTTCGCATAATCTTTAAAAACCAAATTCCTTTTTCAAGAGGCCTTGGAAGCTCTTCTGCGGTTATAACTTCAGCAATTGCGGCAGCTTATGCGACAGCTGAATTTAAAGTCGATAAAAACATAATTTTAAATAAAGCGCTGATCTATGAAAATCATCCCGATAATATAGCTCCTGCAACGCTTGGCGGATTTGTAAGCTCGGTAGTAGATAAAAACCAAGTAGTGCACATCAAGAAATTCATCAAAGACGATATAAAAGCCGTAGTAGTGATCCCTGATAAACCGATGAGCACTAGAGAATCGCGCACAAAGCTACCTAAGAGTTATCTTATGAGCGAATGCGTAAATAATCTCGCTCACGCTTCGTTTTTGACGGCTTGCTTTTTTGAAGAGAGATATGAGCTATTAAAAGTTGCGGCAAAAGATATGATGCATGAAGATATCAGGATGAAGTCGCTCCCCGAGCTATTTGACGTAAGAAAAACGGCTTATGAAAACGGAGCTTTGATGAGCACTCTTTCAGGAAGCGGCTCAACCATGCTAAACATATCTTATAAAAATGACGCATCAAATTTGAAAGAGAAGTTAAAAGATAAATTCAAAAGCTTCAGAGTTGAAATTTTATCCTTTGACAATGATGGATTTATAATAAAAAGCTAAAAAAAAGCAAACAAAAGATATAATAATGACTCAAAATTATATTCCTATCAGGATGTGTGCGGTGTGCAAAACTCGCTTTAACCAAGCAAATTTACGCAGATACCGCATAATCGACTCTTCACTTTTTCATGGCAAAGGAAACGGTAGAAGCTTTTATATATGTGAAGATTGTTTGATAAAAGATGAAAAAATTTTAAAAAAATCGCTCGGTAGAGTAGCGGGGAATTTTATCGCTACTCTGCAAAATGGGCAAAATTTAAAGGAGATACTCTTAAATGGCGAATATTCGGATTTCAGAGATAGCAAATGAACTTGGCTACAACAGCAAAGAGGTACTGGAAAAAGCTATCGAACTAGGACTAAAAGTCAAAACTCACTCAAGCGGAGTTACGCCCGAAGAGGCTGAAGCGCTATATACTTTTGTTCAAACGGGAGAAATTCCTGAAAGCTTTCAGCAAAAGCCCGAAAAGAAAAAAGCAGAGCCTAAAAAATCAGCATCAAAAGCGCCAAAAGAGAGTAAAGAGACAAAAAAAGAGACAAACAAAACAGAAAAAAAAGATACTAAAAAAGAAGAAAAGCCAAAAGAAAACAAGAGTGAAGATAAAAAAATAGAAACCCCAAAGAGCCAAAAACCTAAAAAACCGGAGCCTGTAGCGGTAAAAGAAGATACCGAAGAGCCGGCAAAAGAGAAGGAGGCTGCAAAACAAGATCCTATAACAGCTCCTCAACCTAAAGAGAGCTTGGCTGACGTAAGCTTACAAAAAAGACGCGGGCTTATGATAGTTAAGAAAAAAAGAGATGAAGCTCCTGCGCCAAAACCCGCAAGAGAGGTAAAAGAGCCGAGCGAGCCTGCTAGAAATTTAGAAAGTATGTTTGCTTTTAGCGACGGCGAGAGCATAAAAAAGAAGAAAAAAGAGAAAAAGCCTGTAATCGCAACCAAAAAAGACGGCGCTCAAAAGGTTGATTTGCTCGGTGACAGAGATCTTGGCGATATAGTTTTAGAGGATGAAGACGTAGTGGTATTACCTGATTTTTCGGTAAGAACTCCGGCACCTCAACCTACTCAAAAGACTAAACAAACTAATACCTTCAAACCTGCGCTAAACAACTCAATCGGTTCATTTTTAGAGCAAGGTATCGGCAGACGACCAAGAAAGAAACACAAAAAATCCTCGCGCGATAACTCAAATAAAGAGATAATCGACTCTGTAAATATACCAAAAGAGATCCGCGTATATGAATTTGCAGAGAAGATAAACAAACAGCCAAGCGAGATCATCGGTAAACTGTTTATGCTAGGTATGATGACTACCAAAAACGACTTTTTGGACGAGGATGCGATCGAAATTCTAGCCGATGAATTTGAAATTGAAGTAAATATCGTAGATACTCAGGAAGAATTTGACTACGTAAAAGCTTACGAAGAGCAAGTCGATGATACGAATTTGACCGAAAGAGCGCCGGTTATAACGATCATGGGACACGTTGATCACGGTAAAACCTCGCTTCTTGACTACATTAGAAATTCACGAGTCGCATCTGGAGAAGCGGGCGGCATAACTCAGCACGTCGGCGCTTATATGGTAAATAAAAACGGCAAAAATATCACATTTATAGACACTCCGGGACACGAAGCATTTACAGCTATGCGCGCAAGAGGAGCGAAGATAACCGATATAGTTATCATCGTGGTTGCAGCAGATGACGGCGTAAAACCTCAGACAAAAGAGGCTGTAAGTCACGCAAAAGCAGCAGGTGTTCCTATCATAATCGCCATAAATAAAATGGATAAAGAAACCGCAAATCCGGATATGGTAAAAACCGAGCTTGCAAATCTTGATATACTACCGACCGACTGGGGCGGAACGTATGAATTTGTGCCGATATCGGCTAAAACAGGTATGGGTGTCGAAGATCTGCTTGAAATAGTACTTTTGCAAGCGGAAATTTTGGAGCTTAAAGCTAATGCAAAAGCAAATGCAAAAGCAACTATCGTAGAAAGCTCTCAACAAAAAGGTCGCGGTTCGGTCGCAACCATCATCGTTGAAAACGGTACGTTAAAAGTAGGAGATACTGTTGTAGCAGGAGTGGCTTACGGAAAGATAAGAAGCTTGCTTGATGACAAAGGCAGAAATTTAAAAGATATAAAACCTGGAGAATGCGGTGTCATCATAGGACTTAGCGAAATTCCGGAAGCTGGTGAAACTTTAATAAGCGTAAAAACAGATAAAGAGGCGCGAGAATACGCTCAGAAAAAAGCCGAATACTTACGCCAAAAAGAGCTTTCAAAATCAACGAAAGTTACTATCGAAGAGCTTAGCGAAAAGATAGCCGAAGGCGAGTTAAAAACACTTCCTGTTATCGTAAAAGCCGACGTTCAAGGTTCGCTTGAGGCTATTAAAGCAAGTCTTGAAAAGCTTAGAAATGACGAGATAAAAGTAAATATCATACACTCGGGCGTAGGCGGTATCACTCAAAGCGACGTGGCCCTAGCTCAAGCAAGTGAAAACTGCGTGATTTTAGGATTTAACATCCGTCCAACAGGCGAGATAAAAGATAAAGCCAAAGAGAGCAAGGTCGAGATAAAAACATACAACGTAATTTACAATCTACTTGATGATATAAAAACACTACTCGGTGGTCTTATGTCGCCGATCGTTCGCGAAGAACAGCTCGGTCAGGCTCAGGTTCGCCAAGTTATCAATGTGCCTAAAATCGGTGCTATCGCAGGCTGCCTAGTAACCGAGGGCACTATCAACAGAGGCGCTAAAATCAGACTTATCAGAAATGGCGTAGTCGTTCATGAAGGCACCGTAAGCTCGCTAAAACGCTTTAAAGATGATGTTAAAGAGGTAGCCAAAGGCTATGAATGCGGTGTTGGCATTGAAGGCTATAACGACATAAGAGAAAACGACTATATCGAAAGCTTTAAAGAAGTAGAGGAACAAGCCACTCTATGAATCCGACCGAGATAAAACGACTAAGAACTCAAAGCGTGCTTAAAGAGCTAATCCCTGAAGCTCTTGCCACTCTTGAAGATAGTATTTTGCGTGGTTTATGCGTAACGGACGTAGAGTGCAAAAAGGGCAGATACGACGCATTTGTATATCTTGACAAGATGGCTTTTGACGAGCACGAGCAGGCTTACGTTTTAGAACATCTAAAAAGAGTTTCAAGATATCTGCAAAATCACTGTATGGCGGCTGAAGGCTGGTATCGATGCCCAAATTTTCATTTCAAATTTGACGATAGGCTGGAGTATCAAAATCATATAGATAGTCTTTTTGATAAAATTTCAAAGGATTTAAACAAAAATGCAAAATCTTGAAAAACTTATAAAAGAGTGCGGTGTAGAGCTTTACGATACTGAAGTTGCAAACGAAAACGATAGAACCATTTATAGAATTTACATCACAAAACAAGGCGGAGTAAGCTTGGATGATTGCGAAAAAGTCTCTAGATTGCTATCTCCGATATTTGACGTAGAGCCTCCGATAAGCGGGGATTACAACCTTGAAATTAGCAGTCCCGGACTTGAAAGAAAACTTGAAAAACCAAGCCACTTCATCACAAGCGTTGGGGAACTAGTCAAAATTTCAGCCACAATAGACGGCGAAAATAAGAAGCTAAAAGGCAAATTATTATCCGCAAACAGCGAAGATATAGAGCTTGAATGCGAAGATCAAAAGTTCAAAATCAAAATTTCAGACATAAAAAAAGCCAAAACATATTTTGAGTGGTAAATTAAAATTTGCTGCTCAAATTTAAATTTACACTTTCAACTCTACAAACATTCTAAATTTACATAAAAACAACCCTAAAACACTTAAACATAAGCAAACACAATGTTAAATTTGGATATAATCGCATAATTTTCATATATAAAGTAGGTAAAAATGAGCTTTTTAGATATTTTCTCCAAAACCAGAAAAAAACAATCAGCTCCGAGCGAAGCTCCTGCACACTGGATCAAATGCGATAGCTGCCACTCGCTTATGTATTATAAAGAGGTTGAAGCGTGCTTTAACGTATGTCCAAAATGCGGCTATCATATGCGCCTAAAGCCTGAAAGAAGGATAGAGATGCTCTGCGATGCAGGCAGCTTTGTAGAATTTGACACAGAACTAAGACCTGTCGATCCTCTTAAATTCGTGGACAAGAAATCATACAAAAAACGCATAAGCGAAAGCGAAGAAAAAACTGGCAGAAGTAGCGCCGTGATATGCGGTGAAGCCAAAATAGACGGCATGGACGCTCAACTAGTAGTCTTTGACTTTAGCTTTATGGGCGGCAGTCTCGGCTCGGTTGAAGGCGAAAAGATAGTAAGAGCCATCAAGCGCTCACTGGATAAAAAGCAACCGCTCATAATCATCTCCGCTTCAGGCGGCGCAAGAATGCAAGAAAGCACATTTTCTTTAATGCAGATGTCAAAAACCTCGGCAGCATTAAGGCTGCTTGATGAAGCCAAAATCCCTTACATTTCAATCCTTACCGATCCTACCATGGGTGGAGTTAGCGCCAGCTTTGCGTGGCTTGGCGACATCATCATAGCTGAACCTGGCGCACTTATCGGCTTTGCGGGTCAAAGAGTTATAAAGCAAACCATCGGTTCTGATCTACCTGAAGGATTTCAAAGATCTGAGTTTTTACTAGAGCACGGTCTAATTGATGCGATAGTTGAAAGAAGAGAGCATAAGCAGTTTATCGGCGATATGATTAGGCTACTTACGGATATCAAGCCCGAGCAAAAACAAGCGCAAGATGCACAGATAATGCAAAAGGACGAGGTGGAGGAATAAGGCTTGGAAATTTCGGTATTTTCCATACAAAAATCCAAGCAAGACAGCTTTGAAAGCGAGATAAAAGAGTATATCAAGATGTCGTCTAAATTTGCCAAAATTACCGATACCGTCATATTTAACGACAAAATTGCAAAAGCTCAAAGCAAAAGCAAAGAAGAGTCGTTAAAAGCTTACGATGAAGCATATGAGCCAAATTTAAAGGGCTTTTGTATCGCACTTGACGAAAGAGGAGAGCAGATGAAAAGCGAGGAATTTGCCAGAATTTTTGCCAACAACTCTCAAATTTCACTTTTTATCGGCGGAGCTTACGGATTAAGCTCAAATTTTAAGCAAAAAGCCGACAAAGTAATTAGTCTAAGCTCTATGACAATGGCTCACAAGATAGCCAAACTTATGCTCTTTGAGCAAATTTTCAGAGCGCTTTGCATAAATGCAAATCACCCATATCACAAGTAAAGGAAGTAGATGCGCAAAAACGATCTAGAGTTTTTTAAAGCACTTTTAGAAGAGAGAAAGATACAGATAAATAAAAATATAATCGATGCAAGCAACGAGATCGCAGGGCTTAGAGGAAGCGGCGTAAGCGATGAATTCGATATCGCTTCGGTAAATGCCGATCAACTCATAGAGCAATCAATAAACGCTCAACAAAGACAAGAGCTCATCGAGATAGATCTGGCGCTTAGTAAAATTTTTAATAAAACCTACGGAGTTTGTGAGATGTGCGAAGAAGATATAGGTCTAGCTCGCCTTAAAGTAAAACCTCACGCTAGATACTGCATAGTTTGCAGAGAGATAGTGGAAAAAACATCTAAAAAATAAGGAATCATCATGAAAACAAGACGTTTTATAGTATATAGCGTGATATATATAGTCTTACTTGGCATTTTGGTGTATTCAATCGACTCTTCTGATCATACTTTCGGGCTTCTTGGCTACTCATTTACTATGCCGCTTGCGCTTTGGGTAGTGCTGCCGGTGGCGTTTTTTGCGATTCTTTGCATAGCACATATCGCATATCACGGCTTTGAAATTTATATGTTTAAACGCTCCATAAAACGCGATGAAACTCTTTACAAAGAGCTTGCCAGAGAGGTTTTGCTAGGGCTTGATACAAATAAAGATTTTAAAACAGAGCTTTACAAAGCTCCTTCGCAAATTACTAAAATTTTATCTCCTTGGGGCAAACACAAAGACGAAGCTATTAGCGACGACGAGCTTGAAAGCGTTGCAAAAACAGTAAAAAATATACTAAATGGAGAAGTTGTCGATCTTAAGAAATTTAGACTGCAAAGCACAAATTCCCTCTTTATACAAAACGAGCTAAATAAAATAGAAAAAAATTCAACCTATTTCCTTGATGTGCTTAAAGACTACAAAGAGATAAATGATGAAATTTCTAAAAAAGCCAATGAAAAGCTTATTGCAACCGGCAGTTTTGCAGACATCAAGAAATTTAATTTCTCAAAGAGCGCAGAAGAGACCATGACTATACTTGATCGCTTCGTAAAAGATGAGATTGTTATAAGTAATGATGAAATTTACGAGCTTCTTGATAACTTTAAAATTTCAAAAGCTCAGTATAACAACTCTGCAAAAATTCTAATAGGCAAGATAACTCCTGACGCTCTTATAAATATATTTGAGAAGTTAAAATCATCTCATGCCGATGCCGAAGAGGCGTATTTGTATCTGCTATTTGAGTTTCAAATGCTTGATAAAGTGCGTGAAATCACAGAAAATTCGGACGCAAGCGAATATCAAAACATCAAAATTTTGATGTATCTTAGAGAAAACGGCAAGCTAGTGCCTGAAAATTTGCTCTTTAGATGATAGACTTTAGCTTAAAGCCTATCTTTTTGGCTCCTTTGGCAGGTTTTTCCGATCTGCCTTTAAGGAGCGTGGTCAAGCGTTTTGGATGCGATGTAACGGTTAGCGAGATGATAAGCGCAAACGCACTTGTCTATGAAAACTCGGATAAGACGCTTGAAATGCTTAAAAAATCCCCAGAAGAAACTCCATATATCGTTCAAATCGCAGGAAGCGATAGCGAGATCATTAAAAAAGCTGTCGAGATTATAAATAAATTTGAAGGAATAGACGGCATAGATCTAAACTGCGGCTGTCCTGTTCCAAAAGTAGTCAAGCAATGCGCAGGCTCGGCACTTCTAAAAGATATAGATAATCTCAAAAAGATAGTAGAAACGATAAAAAAAACTTCAAACAAAAATATGCTAAGCGTTAAAATGAGGCTAGGATTTGACGAGAAAATTCCTGAAATTTTAGCTTTAGCGGCTGAAGATGCAGGGGCTGATTATATAGCTTTTCACGGACGAACAAGAGCGGGCGGATATACGGCAAAGGTTGATTATGAGGCTATAGCAAGAGCCAAAAGTGCGGTTAAAATTCCGCTAATCGCAAACGGAGATATCAGCGAGAAAAACGCCGAGCAGGTTTTTAAACTAACAAATTGCGACGCTATAATGATAGGCAGGGCCTGCATAGGCAAGCCTTGGGTATTTCACGAGATCAAAAGCGGTCAAAGCGTAACTAACGAGCTAAAGCGCGAGATAATCCTAGCTCACTTTGACGCTATGCTCTCTCACTACGGCGCTCACGGAGTGTCGATATTTCGCAAGCACTTGCACCAATACTCAAAAGGCATAGAAGGCGCAAGCGCATTTAGAGACGAGATAAACCGCATCAGCGACGCTTTTACAATGCGCGAAAAGATAGAAGACTTCTTTAAAATTTAAATTATGCAAGGCTACATAATCCACACGCAAAAAGCCAAAGAAGAAGACCTTATCGTCTATATTCTGACAAAGGATCTGCTTATAAAGTGCTACCGATTCTACGGAGCGCGCCACGCTAGCGTTATGCAAGGCTTTAAGATAGATTTTGAGCTAAACGAGAGTGCAAATTTTCTCCCGCATCTTAGAAGCGTGCTACATCTTGGCTTTAACTGGCTTGTCGTGCGCGAACGTCTGCTCATATGGCAACAGTTTATGCGCCTGTTTTACGCACATTTAAAAGATGTCGAGCATATAGACGAGATATATTTTAACCAAGCTGAAATTTGTGCCCAGAGATTTCTCAAGCAAAATCCAAAACGTTTAATCATCGAAAGCTATGTGCGAATTTTAGAGCACGAAGGAAGACTTCATGACGAGCTTGCTTGCTTTATCTGTGATGAAAAGATCGAAGATAGCCTATCTTTAACTCGCGGATTTTTGCCCTCTCATACGCATTGCGCGGGAAATTTTAGCTTTGAAGCGGAGAAAATAGCTCATCTTTTTAAAGATAAATCAACTATCCTCCTAAACGATGAGGAAGTTAACGAACTATACACCATCATCTTGCAAGGGTTTTAATTAAATCAAACGGTTAATTGGCGATAGGCAAACCGCCCTTTATGCTAAAATTTGACAAATTAATAAGGAGATAAATTTGAATAACTTTAGATACATCCTAATCCCCCTTACAATATCCATCATAGATCTTTTATCTATCTTTTATCTTTCTGATATTAAATTTAGTTCAAAGAAGTCAAATTTCACCATAACCCAAGATACCAAGATAGATCCAAACTCCGAGCTAGCTAAATATGTAACCCAAGAAGAGATAGATGACTTTGTGTTTAGATACTGGGATATAGATGATGAGATACAGTATACAAATAAACACAGAACCGAAAACGAAACATTTAAAAAGTTAAGACTTCTACTAAAAGCAAAAGACACAAATGGTGTTTTAAATTTTATCAAGGATAATAATTTAAGCGTTGACGTAAACATGACATATAATCTTACTCCTTTAATGTATAGCTTATTTTATGATGATGATATAACTGCCAAAGAGCTTATAAACTTAGGAGCTAATCCTCACGCACAAGATAATTATAAACTAAGCCCTTTAAGCTTACGCTATATAAAACAACTCAACTAAGACAGCTAAACTGCTTTTGGATAGCGGGGTAAAATTTGAAGAGGTTAAGGCGGTGCAGTATTATATCGACCCTCCATTTTATAACCTAATAGATAAACTAATAATAAGCGGAGATGATATAAAAATTATCTATCAAGAAAACTATGTAAAAAACAAGGATTCAAAAGATGCAAATGACCCAATGGGGTATATAGTAGCTCATAATTATGTAGAGTTGGCACAAATAGTATTAGAAAGTGGATATGTCCCAAAACTAAGGAAAAATCCTATTAACGGCTTGCCCGGCATCAAAGACGGCTCTAATGTAGAGCGTTCGGTATATCATGTGTTTGATAAGATTCCAAACTATGAGAGTATGCTTGAGCTTCTTTTAAAATACGATGTAGTAGGACAACCCACTAAAGAGGAGTTAAAGGAGGCTTATGATTGGTGTCATGAGCAATATATACTTAGTATTTTATCTGCATATACTATAGATGATAACTTAACATATTATTTAAGATATGAGAATTTTACTAAAAATATTGAACAAGAGTATTGCTCTAAAAAAGACTCGACATTTGAAGTAAAAACTTTTTTCAAATGGGCAAATAAATATAGAAAAGCACAAGCGCTAGAAGACATTATATTCTCCAAGGATAATGGAAAGATAGTTTTCAAAGATGGGCAGGACAAATATATTGTTAAACCATACAAAAAATTAACATCAGATGAGATAAAAAAGATAGTAGATGAAGAGTATAAAAGATGATCTTTAAAAATCCAACCGATACGATGTATAATAAAATTAAAAACATCAAGGAGTAAAAGTGTCAAATTTCAACAAAGAAAAGTTTATACAAGATAAATTTCTAAACACTTTTCACTTACTAACTGCAGTGTTTAGCAAAATTTACTAATCAAATTTGTAGATAAGATAAAGAATTTTACTCACTAAATTTAAAAAACGTATCCGAATGGATATTTTCAAATGCCGATTTTAACGAAACGAAAAATTTTGGATTTTCGCTCTCTAAATTTGCCAGCATCGCTTTAGTTTCGGCTCTTGCGCGAGGCGATTTGCCACCGTAAGCTTTAGCTGGACAGCTCTCCTCTTCGTTCATTATCGGAAGCTCGTTTTTAATCGCACAATCGCGAATTTGACGCTCACGCACAAGTATAAGAGGTCTAATGATATCAAGTCCGTTTTCAGCCTTATATCTTGGAGCCAAAGTCCTAAGCGCGCCGTTATAGGTAAAGTTCATGAAAAAACTCTCTGCTGCGTCGTCAAGATGATGTGCAATTGCAATTTTATTAAAGCCGTTTTCAAGAGCATAAGTATAGAGATAGCCCCTACGCATACGACTGCAAAAGCTGCAAAATGTCGTATTTTCACGAATTTTTTCTCTACCGAATTCAAAAATTTGCGTGTCAATGACTTTGTAAGGAATTTCATGCAGTTTAAAATGCTCTTTTATAGGCTCAAGATTTTCGCCTATACCGTAAGTTACGGTAACCGCTTCAAACTGCCAATTCAGCGGACTGACCGAGCAAAAATGCTTAAGCAGATGAGCAAGCGTCATGCTATCCTTGCCACCGCTTAGGGCGAGTAAAATTTTATCGCCCTCCTCAAACATCTTGTATTTCGCATTCGTCTGACCGACTATGCGAAGGAGCTTTTTGCTAAGCTCTATCATAACTCCTCAACCATAGCCAGCACAAAATCCGCACTTACATTGGCTGAGCTTTGCAAAAACTCATCAAAGTCAAATTCGGCACCACCGCCCGCCTCATCGCTGATCGCACGAAGGATAAAAAACGGCACATCAAGACTTTCACAAACCAAAGCCACGCTAGCACCCTCCATTTCAGTCGCATCGGCTTTAAAAGTAGTCTTTATCCACTCTTTACGCTTGCCGCTGCAAACAAACTGATCGCCTGTAGCTATGATACCCTCAAGCAAATTTATGCCTTTTGCTTTAGCGATCTTAGCTGCAAGAGCATTTAAATTCACATCGCTTTTTACAAAGATACTAGTGCCGGGCACATAGCCGTAAGGATGGCCAAATGCCGTGATATCAAGGTCGTGCTGTACAAGCGAGCTGGCATAGAGCATGTCGCCTATCTTTAAATTTTCATTCAGCGCGCCGGCAACTCCGGTAAAAAGAAGCTTAGTAGCGCCAAATTTCTCAATCATCACGGTAGCGGTCAAGGCTGCATTTACCTTGCCTATCTTTGAATAAGCGATAACCAGCTCTTTGCCTTTAAAATTTGCCAGATAAAAGGTATTGTTTGCGTGCTTAACCTCTTTATAATCGCCCAAAACCTTTAAAAGCGGAGCGATCTCCTCTTGCATAGCCCCTAAAATCGCTATCATTTACTCTCCAAAATATTTATAATCTCATCTAAGCTTTTCATATCCGTAACCGAGTATGTCGGCTTGTCGGTTATCTTTTTGTTTATGCCTTTTAGTACGCTTGAGCCAAATTCGATGAAAATTTCAACCTCGTCTTTGAAATTTTCTATACTTTGCTTATAAAGCACAGGTTTAACCAGTTGATCTTTAAGCAAATCAAGAGCTTCGTCTTTGCTGCTGTAAGCCTTGGCCGTAACGTTTGAAATGACATCGGTAAAATTTAGCTTTAAAGTGGCTTGCAAGCAAGAAACTAATCCCTCGCTAGCGCTTTTTAAGATTGGGCAGTGACTAACTACGGACATATTAAGAGGCATAACTCGCTTTGCACCGGCATCTTTAAATGCATTTTCAAATTTAGCCAAATCCTCTCTGAGCCCCGCCACGACGATCTGCCCGTCGCAGTTGTAGTTGGCTGCGTAAATTTGAAAGCCGTCTTTTTGCCCGTTAGTGCAAATTTCCTCGACAACCTCATCTTTTAATCCTAAAATGACGGTCATTGAAACGCCTTTGCCCGCACAAGCTTCTTGCATGAGTTTGCCGCGAATATTTACAAGCTTAATTGCGTCCAAATAATCAAAAGCACCATTTACAGCTAGTGCGCTAAATTCTCCAAGGGAATGTCCAAGACTAAATTTAGGCTGCAAATTTAGACGCGAAGAAAAAGCCATATAGCACATAAGTGAGTTTAAAACTATGGCAGGCTGAGTAAATTCGCTCTTGCTTAAAAGTTCATTTTCACAAAAAAGCAAATTTGCAAAATCTATCTTAAGCGTATCGCTTGCATTTTGCAAAAGCTCTTTTGCACAGCTAAAATTTTCATAAATTTCTTTGCCCATCCCGGTGGCTTGAGAGCCTTGTCCCGGGAATATAAAAGCTGCTTTCACTACTATTTCTTAATGATGTTTTCCGCAGCAACCGCCACCATGCTCATCGTGATGAGCTCCGCCGCAGCACTCATCGTCCTCATGATGGTGACCGTGACCGCCGCAGCAACCGCCTTCGCCGTGATCGTGGTCATGATGTCCGCCTCCGCAGCAACCGCCACTTTTTTTACCGTGACTTCCACAACCGCAAGCATGCGCTTGAGCTACTACTCCCGTTGCGATTTCATCCTCGGTAGCATCTCTTACTTCGGTAACTTCAACATTAAACTCAAGATCTTTGCCCGCATAAGGGTGGTTAAAATCAACCGTAACGTCATCCTCTCCGATTTTAGACACGATTACGCGAACGTTTGAGCCGTCTTCGCCTTGACCGAAAAGCTCCATGCCTTCTTTTAGCTCAATTCCTGCAAATTGCTCTTTCGGTAACGTTTGAAGCGCTTTTTCATCATATAAGCCGCAAGCTTCGGCAGCTTCAATAACGATATTTTTTCTATCGCCTGCTTTAAGAGCACTAACCTCTTCTTCTAATTTAGGAATGATATGTCCGCGTCCTGTCAAAAATGAAATTTGACTTCCTGTTTGCATGTTTGATTCTAAAATTTCGCCTGTTTTTGCATCTTTTAGCTCATAAAACATAGATATAACTTGATCTTTCACATTTTCTCCTACAAATAAAATAAATGTGATTATACCTGAATTTTATTAATCTAAATTGACTTATCTATCAGGCGAAGCTTTAGCTTCTTTGCTCTCCGGATATCCTAGTTTAAGAGCTTTGTAGAAACGATTTGCGCTTGCAGTATCGCCGATCTTATCAAAGCTGATTGCGGTATGATACAGTAACTTTGGAGTGTAATCAGCCTTATCGTAAAGCGATATGCTTTGCTGATAGTATTTTATAGCATTATTGTAGGCTTTTTGTTGGTATGAAATTTCGCCAAGGTAGAAATTTGCAGCGGCAGGCTTTTGTCCTTCTTGTATTAGAAATTCATATCTTAACTTTGCATCCTCAAATTTGCCAGATTCAAACAATTTCTTTGCATCAGCCTCTATATCTTGAAGTTTTTGTTTTTTAAAATCATCCGAAGGCTTCTCTTTTGAAGTGGGCTTTAATTGTTCTTTAGCAGATATATTCGATATAGCCTTGTCAAATTCTTCTTTTGGAATATAATTCGCATTTATCTTATCTATGATAGAACTTAAATCTTTTAAAACTTTTGTAATTTTTTTATTATTAGCCTCTTCTATATTGCGACTCTCTTCAATGTATTTTCTTAAAGAATCGATACTAGATTCAAGGCTTTCTTCTCCTGAAATTTTATTCTCAAGCTCCTCTATTCTAGCTTCCAATCTTGCTATACGAGCATTTATTCCTCCAACTAAGCTTTGTATGCCCTCTATTCGCTCTTGAGCACCGCTCAAGCTAGATTCTACGTCATTCATATTTCTACTTAAATTTTCTACTTTTTGCTTGTTTTTAAGTAGAGCTTTTTCATTGTCGGTTAAACCGTAAGGGTTTGCGCTATCTAAATTTCCGGCATCAAATACCGAAATTTCAGCAGAGTAAATAATGGTGGCTCCCATAAGAAGAGCCGCTAAATTTTTAAAATTTGTCATAATTGATTATGGAAGCACTTTAAATTCAGCACGTCTGTTTTGCGCGTCGCAAGCTTTTGTTTTGTCTGAACACACAGGATTGCTCTCGCCGTAGCTTACAACCATAATTCTATCGGCTGAAACACCTTGTTTTACAAGAGCGTCTTTAGTAGCTTTAGCTCTTTTTAGACCAAGAGCGTAGTTATACTCGTCTGTTCCCCATTCGTCGCAGTTGCCTTCTACTTTGATAGTTAGGCTTTGAGCTTCTGATTGATTAAACAAACTTGCATTTGTATTTACGACCGGTTGCATATCGCTTTTGATATTAAATTTATCAAAATCGAAATACACAGTCTTGACTTGCCCTTCTATCGCAGATAGCAACTGTTGCAATCTATCACTAGAGCTCATCATAGTATCCGTAGATGAACCCATCATACCCATGTTTTGATTTGAGTCTGCGCTCATATCTACTTCAGGGTTTTTAGAGCTACAACCGCTCATGAATAGCGCTGCAACAACAGCGGAAGCTAAAACTACTTTTTTCATATTAATCCTTTTACAAAAATTTCGGTGATTATATCATAAATTTTAAAATAAACTTTAACGAACCTACCAATCAATTGATTGAATTTTTCCTATTTTTAGCGGAAATTGAAAACTTTTATTTTCATTGACACGAATTATGCCAAGAGAACTCTGGCCGCCAAGCTCTTTGATAAACACTACGCTTTGTCCGTCACTTGAAAATCTCGGATACAAATTCTTGCCGCTTGCGGTAAGTTGTCTTATATATTCTGTCTTTGTCGAGATAAGATAGATATTAAAGTCTCTAGTTCCAAATTCACTCTTGGTGTCTTCTCTGCTTGAATAAACTACATAGTTTTGATATGCACTTACGGAGTTGTTGTTTTTACCGTGATATACCATCTGCTCAACCGCTCCGCCATTTACGTTTTGAGAAAAGATATTTGGATAGCCTAATCTATCCGATACAAAAACAACCTTGCTATCGTGATCGACAAAATTTCCGTTTACGTCAATACCGCTGTAGTTTGTTATCTGCTTAAGCTTTTTTGAATTTAGATCATAGATGTAGATATCGGGCTGATCCTGAGGAGCCATAGTAAGAAGTAGCTTATCTCCGCTCTCGCTTACATCAGAAGCCACAAGCATGCCGCCTGAAGTCTCTAAAATTTTAGTTTTTTTGCCTGTTGCCAGCTCAAATTTATAAAGTACTAGCTTTGTGCCGCTGTAGTCAGAGTAGTAAAACGCACTTTGATCGACTCCCGACCATTTAGGAAATATATTTAATCCGCCGCGAACAATTACTTTTTGATATGTTAGAGTATAGTCGGCCACTACGATTTCGCTTTGTTTTGAGCCTGTTCCTTTGGCAAATACGATAAATTTCTCCATCCAATTTACAGGAGGCATTTTTAGCTCATTTACAAGCTCGACTATAGCTTTGTGCGCCAAAAACGGAAATTTGGCTCCGTCATCCATAGTGTAAGCACGCTCGTATTGTGTAGTAGCGGTTTTGGCATTTATTAGCTTTACTTTGAGTCTAAGCGGAGTTGAAGGAGAGCCTTCAAGTGCGTATCTAAAAATCAGTTGTGCGCCCTTTTCGCTCATCACGTTTGTGTTTGAATCCCCTTCGTAGCTGCTTTGGATGTATTCATCAACCACTTCAAAATCAGAACTTACCTTTAAATCTCCAAGCATGATCTTGTGAAATCTGCTTTTAAACGCTTGATCGCTAACCATAGTCGTCGCATCTTGCAAAACGATTTTAGGAAGCGCAAGTCCTTTATTTACGATGGCTATCGTTGCATCTGCAGCAAATAAGCCGATAGCTAGGCTTATTAATAATACAATCTTTTTCATCTATCCTCCGTTGTTTAATTTTCTATTTTATCCAATAATGTTGTTTCAAAAACAAATGGCCTTCCTAATTGAGAAGGCGGAAATTTTTCAAATGTCATCTTTTGCAAAAATTCTCTTACTTTATCGTTAAATTCACTATTATATGACAGCTGTTTTATATTGTAACTAAAATTTCCGTTGACATCTATACTGATCTCAACTTTAGCATTATCATTAGAATCAGCTTTATATGCCGTCCATTTTGTCTCTAAAATTCTGCTTATTTCTCCAGCATAAGGATTGTACTCGCCAGTCCTTTGCGATTTTGGTGTCTTGGCTACTTTGTCAAGCTGCAAAGAATTTATCACGTCACTTGCGGCTTTTGACTCTTTTTTTGCCTCTTTTTTTTCAGGTTTTATCCTGCTTTGATCTTTTGGCGTCTCTTTTTTCTTAACCACCTTATCCTCTTTTAGCTTTGAAGTGTCGATGTCTTTAAAGAGATCTTTTAAATTTGGCTTTTCTTTCTCAGCAGGTTTTGACTCAGGCACTACTTCAGGAATAACCTCAGGCTCTACAGGCTTGTTTGTAGTATCGGGCTTTGACTCCTCTTTTGGCTCTTCAACCTTTTTTTCAGGCTCTTCACTCTTTACTACTTCTTCTTTTTTTTCAGGTGCTTTTACTACTATATCGGGCTCACGCTCGACTATCGTAATGTCCATAAAAGCGTCTTTAGTATCGGTATATCTTTTTGCTTCTTCCTTAAAATAAGTAAGCTTGACGAAAATTCCGACTATCATACAAATATAAAGAACAAAAGAGAGTATAAAATAATTAAAAGTATTGAAATTTGGCTTTAAAATTTTATCCATTAGTTTGAAGTGCCACCTTTGTAAATCCGGCATTTTTAATGCTTTTTAAAACAAACATAACATCATCATAAATCAAATTTTTATCCGCCTTTATATAAACCGGCGAATTTTTATCATATTTTGCACCAAGCAAGACGATATTATCGGGAAGCTCTTGCAGACTCATAGTGCTTTGATCTATCCTTACTTTTCTTTGCGCATCAACGATTACCATGAGATCCTTTTGCATGGCGGTCGATGACTTGGTCTTTGAGCCGTCAGGAAGCACTATCTGCTCTTCGTAGATAATCGCAGGAGTAGTCACCATAAGGATAGCTAAAAGCACGAGCATAATATCAACTAGCGGAGTGATATTTAGCTCGGGAGTCTCTTCAAGATTTATCATTAAAATTCTTCTTTACTTGCTATGAGTATGTCGGCTTCTCGCCTGATTGTACTCATAAGTTCGTAAGCTTTTCTTTTAATTAACAAGTTAAATGTATATGCCGGTATCGCTACGAAAATTCCCGCTCCCGTTGCAACCAAAGCCTCACTGATAGCAGGAGCGATTACACCAAGGGATGAGTTGCCGCCTTGCCCAAGCTGTGAAAACGTCTCAAGGATAGAGACAACAGTTCCAAAAAGCCCTATAAACGGGGAAGTAGAAGCGATGATAGCAAGCCAAGTAACTCCGCTTGTAGCGTTTTTTTCGGCTATGCTGATACAAATTCCAAGCTTTTCTTTGCTTATTCTGCCTGAAGCGCATTTTTTAAGAGCCGAGTCATTGCTAAGAGTTTTAGCACCCATAAGCAAAGACTCAAGCGAGGCATTTTCTCTTCTTTGCCAAAGACCAAGCCCTACCATACGAGAAAAAAGTATGGTAAAGCTCATTATCAGATACAAAGAGAGCCAACTAAGTACAAAAATAGTTATAAAACTACTTCGTGATGCATAGTTTAAAAATATATCAAGCCCAGCCACTATTTTACTTTCGCTCTAGCCATGCTGTCTAGCTTTGATACTGTCGATGCAAAGGCATTTGTATCGCTACTCATACTTTGAATCAACTCTTTGGCTTTTTCTAGAGAGTTTGCTATCTCTCCTTCTGAATTTCCGGAAACATATACGGCTCCGTCGGCAAGCACAACAGCCTTACCTTCATCGATTTTGACATAACCCCAATTTATCGCCACTACATCGTGGTTTTTATCTTCATCTTCAATGTCAATAAGTCCAGCTTTTAGCAAAGATATCAAAGATGCGTGTCCCGGAAGGACACCAAATTCGCCCTCTGTACCCGGAAGCACCACACTCTTAACATCATTTGAAAAAACTAGACCTTCAGGCGTTACAATCTCTAAATGCAATTTATTCATTAAGATTCCTTTTAAATTTAGCCTTTAAGTTTTTCAGCTTTTTGCATTACCTCGTCGATATTACCTACCATATAAAACGCAGCTTCAGGAAGATCGTCATATTTGCCGTCTAAAATTCCCTTAAATCCGGCAATGTTTTCTTCTAGGCTTACATATTTTCCAGGGCTTCCTGTAAAGACTTCAGCAACAAAGAATGGTTGAGATAGAAATCTCTCTATCTTTCTTGCTCTATCAACAGTTACCTTATCTTCTTCGCTAAGCTCGTCCATACCAAGGATCGCAATGATATCTTGAAGGTCTTTATATTTTTGCAAAACAGCTTGAACACCACGCGCAACTCTATAGTGATCTTGTCCTAAAATTTGCGGATCAAGCATACGTGAAGTTGAGTCAAGCGGGTCAACCGCAGGATAAATTCCCTTCTCTGCAATAGCACGGTTAAGAACCGTTGTAGCGTCAAGGTGAGCAAAAACTGTCGCAGGAGCAGGGTCTGTAAGGTCGTCAGCTGGAACGTAAACAGCCTGAACAGATGTAATAGATCCTTTTTTAGTTGATGTAATTCTCTCTTGGAATTTACCCATTTCGCTTGCAAGCGTAGGTTGATAGCCAACCGCTGAAGGGATACGTCCAAGAAGTGCCGACATCTCTGCACCTGATTGAGAAAATCTAAAGATGTTATCAATAAACATAAGAACGTCAAGTCCCATCTCGTCACGGAAATATTCAGCCATAGTAAGACCTGTTAGCGCGATTCTGTTTCTTGCTCCCGGTGGTTCGTTCATCTGACCATAGCATAAGGCAACTTTATCCAAAACGTTGGATTCTTTCATCTCGTGATAAAGGTCGTTTCCTTCACGAGTTCTCTCACCAACACCTGCAAATACGGAATAACCGCTGTGCTTAAACGCAACGTTGTGGATAAGCTCCATAATAATAACTGTCTTACCAACACCGGCACCACCGAATAGTCCTACCTTGCCACCTTTTGCATAAGGAGCAAGAAGGTCAACTACCTTAATACCTGTTTCAAAAATTTCGCTTTTTGTGCTTTGCTCTTCAAACGCAGGAGGATCGCGGTGGATAGACCATTTTTTATCAAAATCTACGTTTTCGCCCTCATCGATAAGATCGCCGATAACGTTAAAAATTCTACCCAAAACTTTCTCGCCGACAGGAACAGTTATAGGTGCTCCAAGCGCAACAGCCTCAAGACCACGAGTTAGACCCTCACTCATATCCATAGCGATGGTTCTTACGCGGTTATCCCCAAGATGGGCCGCGACTTCAAGAACTAGCTTGTTTTGCTTGCCTTCCACTTCATAATTTACTTCGATAGCTTCATTTATCTTTGGCAAATAGTCATTGAAATCGACATCGACCACAGGGCCCATTATCTGACTAATAACACCTTTCATTCATTCTCCTTTTTATTATTTCATTGATTCAACGCCACTGATAATCTCGATAAGCTCAGTGGTAATAGACTCTTGTCTAGCTTTGTTATAAGCTAAATTTAACTGACGAACACGCTCTTTTGCATTATTTGTCGCATTATCCATTGCTTGCATTCTGGCACTATGCTCAGCCGCAAGAGAGTCGACAAGCGCGTAATACATGCTGTACTCGAAGTATTTTTCAAGCAACTCGTCTAAAATTTTGTTGTCATTTTCAGGCTCAAATTCCATCAAAGAATTTGTATCTACTTCAACCATTTTAGGTGGCTCAACAGGCACAATGTCATTTATGCGAATTTCTTGAGAAATCATATTTTTATAGCCGTTATGAACAAGAATTACTTTATCGGTAACTCCGTTTATAAAGTCATTTACCGCATCTTTTATGACGCTTTGAGCTTTTTCATATGTTGGCGATGAACTAACTCCGACATAAGTCTGAAGCAGATCAATGCCTTGGAAGTTGAAAAACTCAATGCCTTTTTTGCCGACGGCTCTAAGTCTAATTTTTACTTTTTTGGCTTTAAATTCATTTATCATTCTTCTTACAGTTTTGATAGTTTGGATATTAAAACCACCACAAAGTCCCTTATCAGCGGTAACAAATATGATATCAACCTTCTCTACATTCTCTTTGATGTCAAAGAATTTACTCTCCGCATTTACCGAGCGATACTGGTTGATCTTATAAGCTATCTCCGATAAAACTTCATTGATCTTAAGCGCATACACTCTTGACTGGCGAGCGGCCTCTTCTGCTTTTCTAAGTTTAGCAGTAGAAACCAGCTTCATCGCGCGAGTCGTCTTTTGAGTATTTTGGACGCTCTTGATCTTTCGTTTTATATCTTTTAAATTTGACATATTTTAGCCTTAGTTAACAGCAAATGTCGCTTTAAAATCTTTCAGCGCTTTATGTAAAAGCTCTTCAATCTCTTTATCAAGCACTTTTTTAGTTCTGATTTGTTCAAAAATTTCAGGATATTTTGCTTCTATATATGGATATAGTTCAGACTCAAATTTTGTAACGTTTAAAGTAGCTATATCATCAAGATAACCCTTCGCTCCGGCAAAGATTAGCACAACTTGGTTCTCAACAGGAAGCGGACTATAAGGAGGCTGTTTTAGGACTTCAACCATTCTTTGACCGCGCTCAAGCTGCTTTCTCGAGCTTTCGTCAAGATCGCTTGCGAACTGAGCAAACGCTTGAAGCTCGCGGTATTGCGCAAGGTCAAGTCTTAGGTTACCTGAAACTTGCTTAATAGCTTTAATCTGAGCAGCACCACCGACACGAGAAACAGATAGACCGACGTTAATCGCAGGGCGGATACCTGAGTTAAATAGATCCGACTCAAGGAAAATTTGACCGTCCGTAATAGAAATAACGTTTGTCGGAATATACGCAGAAACGTCACCGGCTTGAGTCTCGATAATAGGAAGCGCGGTAAGCGATCCTCCACCTAGCTTGTCATTTAACTTACTTGCTCGCTCAAGAAGTCTTGAATGAAGGTAAAAAACATCACCCGGATATGCTTCACGACCCGGAGGACGGCGAAGAATAAGCGACATTTCGCGGTATGCTACGGCGTGTTTTGAAAGGTCATCATAAATGATTAGCGCGTGACGTGAATTATCACGGAAATACTCGCCCATAGTTACACCCGCATAAGGAGCAAGGTACTGAAGCGCGGCAGCGTCAGATGCGCCGGCATTTACAACTATCGTATAATCCATTGCACCGTATTCTTCAAGCTTTTTAACAACTTGTGCAACAGTTGATTGTTTTTGTCCGATAGCTACATAGATACAAACAACATCTTGTCCTCTTTGATTAATGATAGTATCTATAGCAACCGTTGTTTTACCTGTTTGACGGTCACCGATGATAAGCTCACGCTGTCCACGGCCGATCGGCACAAGTGCGTCGATAGCTTTGATACCCGTTTGAAGCGGCTCATGAACTGATTTTCTAGCCATGATACCTTTTGCTTTTTCTTCAACGAATCTTGTTTCACTCGCGTCAATCGGACCTTTTGCATCAATCGGCTCGCCAAGAGAGTTTACAACACGTCCGATAAGCGCGTCGCCGACAGGTACACGAAGAAGTTTTCCAAGGCGTTTTACGGAACTTCCTTCTTTAATGTTGTCAGTTTTACCAAGGATAACGATACCGACACTACTCTCTTCAAGGTTAAGAGCCATGCCCTTTTCGCCACTTTCAAACTCAACCATCTCACCGGCCATAACATTTTTTAGTCCGTAAACATTAGCAACACCATCAGCTACCGAGATAACCTTGCCAGTCTCTTCAACATCAACGTTTAGATCGAAATTTTCGATTCTTTCCTTGATGATAGCGCTAATTTCATCTGCTTTTATTTTTGCACTCACGCTTTTTCTCCTTTTAAATTGCTTTTAATATATATTCAGTCATTTGGGCTTTGAGTCTGTCGATAGAAAAACTCGCTTCCACACCCAAATCGTCCAACTCGATTTTTATACCGTTATAATCACTCTTTATGGCTTCAAGCATAATTTTTGCATCAAATCTCTTTGAAAAACTCTTCTCAAGTTCCTCGATTTGAGTTGCGCTGATATCAAAATTGCCATAAATTTTACCTCGATACACATTATCTATGCGAGCTTTTTGAGCCATTAGCTCAGCTACGATCGCAGGCAAAAGTTCAAGACGCTTGTTTTCTCCAAGCAACTTGATAAAATTCGTAAATTTAGTATCTGTTTCATCAACAAGCGATAAAATAAATTTCACTTTTTCGCAACTTTTAACATTGGGCGAGATTATAATATTCCTAAATTTATGAATTTTAAACGCATTTGCAATAACATTTAAGCTGTCTATAAATTTCTCAAGCTCGCTCTTGCTTAGCTCAGCCATCAGAGCTTTGACATATTTTTTTGCTATTAACTCTTTCATTAGCCAACCTTCTTAAGCACGATATTGACAAGTTCGTTTTGATCTATTTTCATACTATCGCTTGCGAAAATTTCATTCAAAACTTCTCCAACCACGACTTTCGTCATGCGTCTTCTTTCGAATTCTTTCTGCTCTTCAAAGCTCTTTTCCATATTCAAAAGCTCTTGATTAGTTTCGTTTTTGATCTTTTCAGATAGTATCATTGCCTCTTTTTTGGAAGTTTCAACAAGACTAATCGCATTGCTTTTAGCCTCCTCAACCCTTCTTAAGGCATCGTCTTTTTTGACTTGCGACTCTTTAAGCTTCTTTTGGATACCGTCAAGTCTATTTGCTATGCTTTGTATTCTGGCTTTATAAGCGTTTTTGATAGGAGTAGCGATGAAGTAGTATAAAATTCCAAAGAATAAAACAAAGTTGATAGTTCTCGCTACGATATCATAGCCATTTCCGCTAGGTTCGCTTGCGGTAAGCAAAAACGGAATAAATAAAACAAGATAAAATTTCTTCATATTTACTCCTTAAATTTTCGCAAGTTTAGTTTTAAGAACATTTTTAAGATCAGGAAGTTTTGTAACCAGATCCGCCTTAAACTCATCTTTTTGAGTTTGTAAATTTTGCATGAATGCCTCATAATCAGCCTCTAAAACAGCGCGTTTCTCGCTGATTATCTTAGCCGCGCTCTCTTTTGCCGCACCCATTGCGTCTTGCTTTATCTTGCCTGCTTCGCTTCTAGCAGCCAAGATAATCTGCTCAATCTCAGCCTCATGAACGCTAAGATCGCTCGTGTTTTTACTAGCACTCTCTTCGTCATTCCTGATAGCTTCGTTCCTCGCATCGATAAATTTGAGAAGCGGCTTGTAAAGAATGTTGTTTAAAACAAAGATAAGCCCTAGAAAAACAACCGCCGTTAGTAGAACTAATGGCAATTCGATTTCTAACATTAAATCTCCTTATGACAATTATGATTTTATTACTAAAAAACAAAAATCGCACTTATTTTACAATATGTTAGGAAAAAATTAGCTAAATTTTACAGTTAAATTTCAGCTAATTTTGCCTATAAAATTCTCAATATCTGATATATCTTTAAATTCAAGTATCAAATTTCTATTTTTAATTTTTGATTTTATGTGGAGTTTTTCTAGAAGCTCTTTTAAATGATCTAGCTTTTGAGTGTATTTTTCATCGATTTTAAAACCGATTTTTTGTGAGCCTTTGCTTTTGTCTTTTAAATTTTTAACCAAATTTTCAGTTTCGCGAACGCTTAATCTCTGTCCGATTATCGTATCAACAGCCATCTTTTCATCATTTGGCTCAAGTCCTACGATTACTTTAGCATGTCCTTGAGTTATCTTTCCTTCTTTTATGAGATCTTGAGTATGAAGGCTTAAAGACAAAAGCCGCATTGTGTTTGTTATCTGAGTTCTGCTCTTATGTATGATGTTTGCAAGTCCTTCTTGCGTGATCTTATACTCATCGATAAGCTCTTTGTATGAATTTGCAAGCTCGATAGGATTAAGATCTTCTCTTTGGATATTTTCAATAAGCGCAAGTTCTCTTAAATTTTTACTCTCGATATCGGCAACTATGGCTTTTATTTTCTCGGCACCTAAAATTTTAGTCGCTCTAAATCTTCTTTCGCCTGCTATCAGCATATATCCGTCATCTTTTTGTATGACGATTATAGGCTGGATAAGTCCGTGTCTTTTTATTGATTCGCTTAGCTCTTTTAAGGCTGTTTCATCAAAGTGTTTTCGTGGCTGATAAGGGTTTTCGGTTATTAAATTCAGATCGATTTCGGTTACTATATCGCGATTTCCGCCGCTTAACTCAGCCTTGTAAGCAAGCTCAACATCTTCAAGTATAGCTCCCAATCCGCGTCCTAAACTACTCTTTTTAGCCATCTTTTATCCTAAGATCGCGTAAGCTAAATTTTGATACGCCTGAGAGCCCGGGGATTTTATATCGTAAAGTATCACCGGCTTACCAAAGCTTGGAGACTCGGCAAGCTTTACATTTCTAGGCACGATCACAAAATCCTCACTATCGTCTTTTAGTTTAAACAGCTTGTTTTCAAAATGCTGCTTTAAATTCGCCACAGTTTCTTTTGAAAGGTTGTTTTGAGAGCTGTACATAGTCGGTAAAAAGCCCTTTATGGCAAGCTTCGGATTTATAGTTTTTTTGATTATTTTAACCGTGTTTAAAATTTGCGCCAATCCTTCAAGTGCGTAAAATTCGCATTGTATAGGTATAATCACGCTATCGCTTGCACTTAAAGCGTTTACGGTTATGCTACCAAGTGCGGGCGGGCTATCGATGATGATGAAATCATACTCGTGTAAAACTTCTGCAATTTTATTTTTAAGGATTAGTTTGTAATCCTTGCTCTGATCGTTAAATTCTTGCTCGATACCCACTAAACCGATGTTTGAAGGAGCTAGAAAAAGTGTAGGAATTTCAGTTTTTAGAACTATCTGAGAAAGCTTCTTGCGCCCTGTTAAAACGTGATAGATATTGTATTCATAGTCATTTCTACTAAAGCCCATTCCCGTAGTCGCATTTGCCTGAGGATCGATATCTATGAGTAAAACTCTCTTTTCCGCAACCGCCAAAGAAGCCGCCAAATTTACCGCTGTGGTCGTTTTGCCCACACCGCCTTTTTGGTTTGCTATGGTTATTATCTCGCTCATCTTAAAGAATACACCTTTTTTTCATTTACTAAAATAGCTCCATCATCGCAAATTTCTGCACCTTGCAGCGATATTTCTTGCCCGTCTATATGCGTGATGAATTTTTTTGATTTCTGAAAGTCTAACCTAAATTTGCTAAAAATCTGCTTCCATAAAATCTTTTTTTCTAATAATTCACAAAATCCCCAAACTGCTTCATTTTGACTAATTTGTATATCCAAAATACCCGCATTTTTTGGTGCACCGACGAGATTTAAGCCCATACCGCAAATATAATTTTCACTTATCTTTGAAGTAATTGTTCCGCCGATTTTTTTATCTTCTATGTAAAAATCATTAGGCCACTTAATCCAAATTTCAGAGCCTTGCGAAGCTAAAAATTCACGCATAATCATCGAAAAATAAATAGATATGGAGGCCTCATGCAGATCATTTGGCAAAAAGCTCTTATCCACACAAAAAGAAAAAAACAAATTCCCTCTAAATCCTTGCCACTCGTTATTTCTGCTGCCTATGCCTTTGGTTTGTTCGTTTGCAACGATCATAAAAGGCGGCTTTATCGCTCCTGCGCGCACGCCTTCGCAGACAAATTCCTGTGTTGACGGGATTGAATCAATAAATTCAACTACCAAAATCAGCTCTTATCATAAAATTTTATCGCCCGCTCTAAGGCGTTTGCCGTTTATATAAGAATTTGCATCGACGGCCTTTTTGGCAGGTTCTTGCAGGGAATAAATTTTAACGGCTCCGCTATTGCACCCCACTACAAAACTATCTTTATAAATGCTTAAAATCTCTCCTGCTTCACCGCTTGAGCCTTCAAATAGCTCCAAAGATAAAATTTTAAGTCCGCTCTCAAGATAAATTCCCGGCCAAGGAGTAAGCGCTCTAAATTTATTATAAATTTCATGTGCATCTTCGTTAAAGCTAAAAAGCCCATCCGTTTTTTGTATCTTTTTACATTCGGTTGCGAGGTTGTCGTCTTGCTTGATATGGGTTAAATTTTGAAAATTTAAGAGCGTTCTTACTATCAGTTCGCCCGCCATATCGCCAAGTTCGCTAAAAAGTTCTTGCGCCATTTTGTTTTCGCAGTTTGTATAGGCAAAATCAAGCATATCGCCTGTATCAAGCCCTTCGTTCATAAGCATAGCCGTTACTCCGGTTTGTTTTTCGCCTTCTAAAATCGCGCTTTGAATAGGGCTTGCACCGCGGTATTTCGGCAAAATCGAAGCGTGTAAATTTATACAAGGAGCGATGTCAAGTATGCTTTTAGGCAAAATTTTTCCATACGCCGCCACAACTATAAAATCAGGCTTCAAGTTTGAAATTTGCTCAGCCACCGCTTCATCTCGCAAAGTCTTTGGCTGAAATATCGGCACAGTGGGCAAATTCGCCTCGCTATAAATCTTAACGCTACTAGGAGTTAGTATCTGCTTCCTTCCCACGGGCTTATCAGGTTGGGTGAAAACGGCTACGATATTAAATTTCGGCTCTTTTTTAGCGCCGTCTAAGCTAAGTTGATTAGCGTTAAATTTAACCATAGCGTCTAAAATTTTGACCGCATAATCGGGCGTTCCCATAAAAATTACATTCATATCTCTATCCGTTAGTTTTAATTACATCTTGCGGGCGGTAAATTTTAGCTCCCGCAGGCGGGTTTTTGGCCACTTTCAAAACCGCTTGCGCGATCTGCTTTCCACTCATAGGCCGCATGGACGAAAAGAATTTTTTAGGTATCAATTTAAACATGGTTATCATGAAATTTTCAAAAACCCTAAACTCCTCTCGCTGACCCTTGATAAGCGAGGGATGAAATATCATCAAAGAGTCATATCCAAGCTCTTTAACCGCATTTTCAGCCTCGCCTTTTGCTCTAAAATAAAATACGCCTGAATTTACATCGGCCTTAAGCGAAGATATCATCGAAAAGCTCTTAGCTCCCGATAGCTTGCCCCATTTGGCAACTTCTTTCACATACTCTACGTCCACTTTTAAAAACCGCTCTTTACTTCTGGCTTTTCTTAAAGTCGTGCCGAGTGCGCAGTAAATTTCATCCATATAAAACGGCTTTATCTCGCTTATCTTGTCAAAATCAATCTTTTTTATATCTAGTTTTTCATGCGCAAAATCAAGTTCACGTCTTGTCCAGACAAAAACCCTCAAATAATCCTCATCCTCGCAAAGCTGCCTTACTATCTCGCGTCCGACGACTCCAGTCGCCCCTACGACTAAGGCTGTTTTATGACCGCTCATATCTTCTCCGTTTCTCTTTTGTATTTTGGAGCCGTAAAATTTCAAAACAATAGCTCATTATTTGTGAGAATTTGGCTTATAAAAAGCAAATTTAAGCACAAAATTTGACCAAACGAACTATTTGAGTTTGTCTTTTTGCAAAAGCTCAAGCAGGTTAAATTTAAGCTCATTTATATTTTCCCCACTTGCAGACGATATCGGCATGATGAAAAACGGCTTGGCAGCATCAAATTCATACACGTCTTGCTTGTAGCTTAAAAGATCGCTTCCAAGCCCAAGACTCTTAATGAAGTCCGAAATTTTATCCACCTCTTCGCAAGCATCAAGCCTAGTAAGTGCTATAGCATAATCTCTGCCGCCAAGCTCGCTTGAAAATTTGCTAACCTCTGCTTTAAGAGTGCTAAACTGCTCTTTAAGGGTTCGGTAGTTGGCAAGATCTAGCATATAAAGTAAAACTTTAGTCCGCTCAATATGCTTTAAAAACTGCACTCCAAGCCCTCTTCCGTCGCTTGCCCCCTCAATGATACCGGGGATATCGGCCATAACAAAGCCGCTATATTCATCAACTTCTACAAGACCGAGCTTTGGTGTAAGTGTCGTAAATTCATAGTTGGCAATCTGCGGCTTGGCGTTTGAAACGGTTGAAATGAGCGTGCTTTTGCCGACATTTGGAAAGCCTACAAGCCCTACGTCGGCTATGAGCTTAAGCTCAAGACGAACGTTGCAAATTTCTTCCGGAGTGCCCTTTTGGGCGTATTCGGGAGCTTGATTGGTCGAGCTTTTAAAATGAACGTTACCAAGTCCGCCTTTACCGCCCTTTAAAAACATCTTTCGCTCGCCCTGCTTGGTTAGATCAAGCAAGAGCTCTCCGCTATCAGCGTCATATACGGCAGTTCCGGGAGGTACTATAAGTTCTAAATTTTCGCCTTTTTTACCTGTCATTCTACGGCCCATGCCCGGTTCTCCGTTTTGAGCCTTAAGAGCACGTTTTCCTTTATATGCGGCTAGGGTGTGGGTATTGTTATCAACGATAAAATACACATCTCCGCCGTCTCCGCCATCTCCACCGTCAGGTCCACCTAGTATAACGTGCTTTTCGCGTCTAAAGCTAACCGCACCTGCTCCGCCGTGACCCGAGCTTAATGTCAAACTTACACTATCTATAAACATAAATTTACCTTAAATTTTTCTTTTCATTATAGCTTTTTGTTGATTAAAATTTGATTTTTTGCCAAAATTCAATTAGCAAAAAGCAAAATTTAGTAAAAAGAGATAAAAATGAAAACTTTTGAAGATCTCGCTATACAAAAGAAGACTCAAACACAAGAGTGTAAGGAATTTATAAAAGAGCTAAAAAACATAAACAACGATAGAAACGTAAATTCAGAAATAGACACGCTAATATATCTACTAAATTGCAAAAAGCGAATGTATGATAGCTTAAAATGTGATAACGGCGATCAAATTTCACTAGGACTAAAAGATATAGACGAAAAAATTTATAGGCAAATTTATATACTAGAAAAAGATGAAAATTTAAAAATTTCCGATCAAAGCAAATACGCTAAAAAATACTTATCCGATAAGTCAAGCGAAATCAAAGCTCAAGTTTTAAAAGAGATAATAAATTTTATATTTTTACACAAATGGCTTTCTACGATAGTATTTTTTGCATTTGGTATATTTGGAGTTTTGATTTATTTTGAAAATCCATTAAACGATATAAAAGACATATCACAGCTGCAACTTGTATTAATATCCGTTGCAAATGTTACATTTACTACACTTTGGGGTATGTTTTGCTTTATCATAGCATATTTATACGTTAGTTTTGAAAAAAGCGGAGATTTTAAAAAACCAATACTTTACTTTTTATTCCCTAAATCTTTGTTTGTTTATATCTCTTTATTTTTAATTGTATGGATACCTGTTTATCTACTCAAAGATAAGTTAAATTTTAAGTGTAACTTACTAGTATAGCTTCTAATTACTTATGTCATTATAAACATATCCGTAAGATTTAGAAAGCATGAAAGAATAATGCTCGTCTTATGTGCAATTATTTTGTTTTGTATGTTTATATCATCTATTGTAATAAGCGTTTATTTTCAAACATATGTACTTAGCACTTTTTTATGGTTGATGTCATTTTTACTCATCTGGCTAATGGCTATATCTAATGCAACAAATAAATCATCTATAATTTATATTATGTATTTTACTATTATATCTACATTATTAAGCGCGATGACAACGGCGCCTAATTTTACTATGAGCTTGATCGGGTATAAAGAGGTTGATTACAAATTCATATCCATAGACAAAAAAGCTTTAAATTCTCTGCCCGATGAAATTTGTAAAGAGGATTGCGATAAATATTTTTGCATAAGCAACACAAAAAGAAATTACGCTTGCAAAAATAGCTATATAACCCCAATTTCTTATATAGACGGAAATTTCACATACAAAAACAACGATACGAATACGATTCATAGCATCAAGAGCGCATCAAATGAATGTTTTAGCTTTTTGGATGAAAATCAGACGATAGTTGAAATTCCAAAAGATAGTAAAATAATCTTTAAAGACAAAACTTTAGACACACAAAAAGATGGCAATGCTAAAACATACAAAAACATCTCTTTAAAATCAAATCCCAAAATTTGCATGACTTACATCAAAAACCAAGACAATGATACTTTTAAAATTTATAATATTAAAACTTTATCTACTTTGGGTAAATTTTATCTTTTAGAAACAAAAGACGGTAAAAAATTTGAAATTGATTCAAATTTGATCTACGGCAAACAAAGAGAGTTAATAGCCCGATAAAACGGGCTATATGATTATTTTTTAGGCGGATTGTTTCCGCGACCTTTTCCGCTTGGGTTACCTGTGGTGCTTGGACCGTTTGGCGGTCTAACGCCTGATTTTGCCATTTCGTCTCCTTTCTAGTAAGATTTATTGTCTGCGATAAATTTGCTTCATTTTTTTTAAATTTGAGCAACCAAAAATAACTATATTCTCTTTTTGAGTTTTGTTATAATTTAGTGAAATTATAAAATTTCATAAGGCGACAAATGGCGACAATAAATCAGTGCAAAGAGCTAGTCAAAACCATTGAAAACGGCATAAAAGAAATTTGCAAATCAAAGAAGAGCTTTTTTGTGAATTTTGTAGCGCACAAATATGAAACAAACGATGAAGGCGAGAACAAAGCTCAAGGCAAATCTATAGAAAAAATGTTCCAAAGGATTAAAAGGGGCGAATCTTGCACAAAAGAGAGTCTATGCAAGCTTAAAGAAATTTATAGATTTTTACTTGATAAAGACGAGTATCAAAAGCTTAGCGCATACAAACCGCTTTTAGATAACGGCTTTGAAAGAGAAATTTTGGGCGATGAGCACCGCAAAAGAGTTGAAAAAACGGCAAACCAGCTATTTTTGGATAAGAGCTTAGAAAACTAATAGCACTCTTTAAATTTCTTATCCTCCTTCAAGCACTGCTTTAGTTTATTCATACATCTTTCTTTTTGATATCTGCTACCTTGCTCGCCGACACAAATAGAGATAAACGCATACTCTTGTTCTATCTCATATCGCTCTAAAAACATATCGTATCCGCCGTAAGCCAGTCCGCCGGCTACGATAAAACCTAGCCAAAATTTGTTGCCGTTTTTAGAGGCTGATTTTTCCTTGTTTGCAAAACAACTTATCAAAGCGCCAAATTCATCGCTACTTTGGATATGCTCTATAACTTTTTGCGCATCATTTGGGCTTATTTTATTATCCAAGATATCTATCTTAAGCTCTTTTATACTCTCATCTATAGCTTTATTTATCTGATTTAGCAGCTCTTTATTGATTAAATTTTCAGCGATATATTTTAGTATTTCACTCTTGTCTATCCTTATCATCTTACCCCTCAAAAGATCAAACAATCCGCCCATTAAGGCTATTTATAGAGATTGCCTTTGGCGAAATTTAAATGTTTAGTTTTTTAAAATTCAACATATTATTTGGCTATGTTTTTTAATACAATAATTGTTATAAATTCAAGATTTCTTCGCACATAATTAAGATAATAAATTTTTAAATAGCAGAAACTCTTTGGATCTTATTATCGGCGTGCCTAAAGAAGAGTCGGGGCTTTCGCCCCTAAGATTTAAGCTGCAGGATAAACGGAAACTTTTTTTCTTTTTTTGTCAAATCTTTCGAATTTAACAAATCCGTCTATCAATGCAAATATAGTGTGATCTTTGCCAAGACCTACGTTGCTTCCAGCGTGAGTTGCTGTGCCTCTTTGGCGGATTAATATATTGCCGGCGCGAACAAATTCGCCTCCGAATTTTTTAACGCCTAAGCGGCGACCGATGGAATCTCGGTTATTCTGGGTTGAACCTTGACCTTTTTTGTGTGCCATACTTTATCTCCTTAGGCTTGTATGCTTAAAACTTTAACGCGAGTAAATTGTCTTCTAAAACCGCGTTTTAATTTAGAGTCTTTTCTTCTGCGTTTTTTATAGATGACGACTTTTTTGTCTTTACCTAAATTTACGACCTCTAAGACAACTTTTGCACCCTTAACAAACGGCGCACCTACCTTCACTTCATCTCCGCCAAGAGCTAAAACTTCGTTTATTTCGATGTTTGCTTTTGGCTCGGCTTCAAAGCGATCAAGCTTAAGGTATTCACCTTCGCTCACTCTATACTGCTTTCCGCCATGTTTTATAATAGCATATTTTGACATTGCTATCCCTTCTTTGGTAAGTTACCAAAAAGCACTTTTAAAAAAGATTTATGGAGCTTTGTTGGTTGTAAGGAGTGGATTATATACTTTTTTTTATAAATTTAAGTTGAATTTAATCAGGAGGATAACCTCCCGATCATAAATTTTAGTAGTCTAATTCAGGCTTTGAAGTTTTTTCTGTTGAAGCAGGAAACATCGGATATTCAACCTTTGGCATAGTTCCCGTTAAGGAATTTAAAAACGTTACCATATCGTTAGCTTCTTGCTCGCTTATCTCGATTCCAAGCTGAATACTACCCATGGCTTTTACCGCATCTTTTAGAGACCAAATAGCACCGTTATGAAAATAAGGAGCGGTTAGCTCGATGTTTCTAAGTGTAGGAGCCTTTATCATTCCGTTTGCGTCGCCTTTAAAATCACCTACATTTGCGAATTCATACTTCGCCGCAACTTCAAACGGCTGCAATGTACCGCCCAAATTTACGCCATTATGGCAAGTAGCGCATCCTTTATCAATGAATACTTTAAGACCTTTTTTCTCGGCTGAATTTAAAGCATTAGCGTCGCCCTCTAAAAATTTATCAAATCTTGACGGAGTTACAAGCGTTCTTTCAAAAATCCCTATAGCCGTAGTTACAAGGTCGAAATTTATCTCGCTGTTAAACGCTTTTTTAAACTCATCTACATAAGCAGGTATTGATTTTAGTCTATCTACGACAAGCTCAGGAGTTGATGCCATTTCAGGCAAAGCCGTCATAGGGCCCGCCGCTTGTGCAGCCAAGTGCTCCGCGCGACCGTCCCAAAACTGAACCGAGTTAAAAACGGAGTTATATACGGTAGGTGCGTTTATATGATGAGGATTTGGAGCCCATTTGTGACCTGTTGATGCAGGCACTCCATCAACGCCTCCAAGACCTAAGTTATGACAGGTGTTACAGCTTATGATACCTGATTTTGAAAGGCGAGGATCAAAATAAAGCCTCTTGCCAAGCTCATAAGCGGCCTCTGTCGTAGGATACTGCTTGGAATCCGGCGAAGCATCGTTTATCATCTTTGTAAGAGCTTTAGAATCGCTAGGAATCGCGATAAGACCAGAATCAAGCGCCTCTTTTATCAGACTATCGGCAAAAAGAGAATTCGCCAAAACAACCGAACCTAAAAATAAAATCTTAGATTTCACAACTACTCCTTTAATTTAAAAATTAAAGTGACAATAATAAAACATTTTAAATTAATTTCTAATAAATTTTATTAGTTATAATAAATTATTTTTAAATAATTTTCCTTAAATAAGATAAAATATCTCTTATTACTATTTGAAATTTTGATTTAAAATTTAATTTAAGAATTTAAAAATACAAAGCAGTTTTGATATAATCATTAAACCAAAAAAGGAAATTTCATGACAAAGTTTATCGCGAGTCCAACTACCGATCCAAATTTATCAAATTTCACTTTGCCGGCAAGTAGAAATATATACCAAGAGCCTGCGTGCAAATGCTCAATCAAGAGTGATAAAATTGTAGTATCTATCACCATAAACCAAGCCGCTTGGTTTAACTTTTAAACGCGATTAGATCATGGCAGAAAACGATCAGGAAAAAACCGAAGAAGCCACCTCCAAAAAAATAGAGGACGCAAAAAAAGACGGCAATGTCCCCAAAAGCCAAGATTTAGCAGGCTTTATAACTCTTTTTGTGGCGATTTTTGCAGTAATTTTACTCCTTGGCTTTCTTGGTGATCAGTTTTTTGCCCTTTATAGATATTACCAAAGCTTGATAGGTCAAGAGATAGACGCAAAATTAATTTATACCGTCGCTATCGATACGATACTTAGGGTTCTTTTGATGATTTTGCCGATTACCATTTGCGTGGCTATCGCAGGAATTATCGCGAATTTAATCCAATTTGGTTTTATATTTACCACAAAGCCTCTTGAACCGAATTTAAACAAAATAAATCCGATCAAAGGTCTTAAAAATCTATTTTCTCTAAAAAAACTTATCGAATCCATCAAGATGACTTTAAAGGTTACGATCGTATTTGGCGTGGGATTTTTTATGTTTTTAAGCTTCATAAAAGAGCTTCCGCATACTATATTTTTACCTATGATAGCTCAACTTGAGTGGCTAAAAGAAAAGATGATAATACTCGCCTTTGTCATGCTTATAGTGCTTTTTGCGATAGGACTAATTGATGTCTTGATAGTGAGATTTCAGTATTTTAAAGATTTAAGAATGACAAAACAAGAGGTAAAAGACGAATATAAGCAGATGGAGGGAGATCCGCAGGTTAAGGCTAGAATTCGGCGCCTTCAAATGGAAGCAAGCCGTAAAAGAATGATGCAAAATATCCCGGAAGCTGATGTTATCATCACAAACCCGACACACTATGCGGTAGCGTTAAGATATGACAAAACTAAAGAAAAAGCTCCGATAGTTCTGGCTAAAGGGGTTGATTTCTTAGCTCTCAGGATAAAAGATATAGGCATCAAAAACGGAGTAAAAATCGTAGAAAATCCACCCCTTGCAAGAGAGCTTTATAAGGTATGTGATATAAACGATATGATCCCTGCAGAGCTTTTTAGAGCGGTTGCGGAGGTGCTAAGCTTTGTTTATATGAGCGATAAAAGCAAATTTGGCGATAGGCTTAGGTAAATATACAAATTTCAACATCCACTCAAGCGGCAACAGGCTTTAGGAAATAATTTCCGATATTTTTAAAACGCGCAAATTTACATAAATTCAAGAAATTACAAAGTGCCGACAAGCAAATTTAAGGGAGAAATCTCCCTTAAATTTTATAAGTAGCCAAATACTCCGGCTAAGATATAACCAACCACACAAGATACAAACACACCAAGAAGACCGGGTATGATAAAGCTGTGATTGATAACGAATTTGCCTATTTTGGTAGTTCCCGAGCGGTCAAACTGGATAGCGGCAAGATCGCTTGGATAGGTAGGAAGTATATAATATCCATAGCAAGCAGGCGCAAAAGCCAAAATAACCGCAGGGCTAACACCGATACCAAGAGCTAGCGGCACGAAAGCTACAAGTGCGGCGGCTTGGGAATTTACGAATTTAGAAACCAAAAGCAACATAACCGCATACGTCCAAGGGTGCTGTTTAACGATATCGCCAAGAGCTTCTTTCATCATCGGAGTATGCACGGCAAACATCGTCTCAGCCATCCACGAAATTCCAAACACCGCAACAAGCGCGATCATACCCGAGCGGAAAATTTCGTTTTTGCTAATCTTACTCGCATCCGTTTTTGTAAAGATGATGATAAGCGCTCCGGCTAACAGCATGAAAATCTGAATAACATCAACCATGCCCATAGGAGCCGGCTTTTTAACGCTATCTTTTACTAAAATTTTAGCCGAAGCTATGGTTTCGCTCTTGCCCTCTTCTATCAACTCCACGCCTCCGTTTTGAGCGCTTAACTTTTGAGTCAGCTTGCCGTCTTTGGCGTAAATTTCGATATTTTCATAACTCATAGAGCTTTTTGCCTTACTTGCAACAACGCTCTCTTCGATCTTGCCGTCTTTTACTATCGCGACTATTTTGCCGTCTTTTATGTTAAAGCTCTTTACGGTTTTGCCGTCAGCTACAACTTCAACAACTTTCGCAGGGTTTGATTTCGGCCATGCAGGGCGAAATTCCTTAAAGTATCCAAGTAGCGCAACAACAGCGATGGCTCCTAAAAATATCCACATCGCATTCCAGCTTGACTGAGGAAGCTTTTGTCCAAGCAAAGACACGCCTTCTCCGTAAACATATTTCTTAAATTCAGGATCTTTAATTTTTTCTTGAAATTCCTCGTCTTTATCAAGATCTTTTCCTCTAAACCAGCTAAAAATTCCGATAGCCAAAACACCGCAAAAAGTAGAAGGTATCGTTATCTTAAGAAGATCGATATATCCGTCAAAGCCGGCTAAAGGAGTCTTTGCATTTACCAAAAACGCGGTTAAGGTTACAACGGCCACCGAAACCGGACTTGCTATGATTCCCATTTGTGCGGATACCGAGCTTGCCGCCATAGGACGCTCCGGACGAATGCCGTTTTTAATCGCTATATCATAAACTATCGGCAAAATCGTATATACAACGTGTCCCGTTCCGCAAAGTATCGTTAAAAAGCACGTTACAAAAGGCGCTAGGATACTTACGTATTTTGGATTTTTCCTTAAAATTCTCTCCGCTATTTGAAGCATAACGTCAAGTCCGCCGCTTGCTTGCAAGGTTGCGCTCGCAACGACAACGGCAAGTATGGTAAGCATAACGGCAATTGCAGGCTTGCCAGGCTGTATATTAAATCCGAAAACCAAAACGATAAGCCCGATACCGCCTAATAAACCAAGCGCTATACCGCCCTTTTTAGCTCCGTAAAACAGACAAATAAGAACAACTAAAAGCTGAATGGCAAACTGAGTGCCTTCGCTTAAACCGGTTAGAAACTCCATTGATTCTCCTTTTGGAATATTATTTTTCCGCAATAATTTTAGCAAATATAGGGGGTTAATTAGCTTAAATTTATAGTTTTTATTAAATTTATTTTTTAATAAGATAATTTAAGATTATTAACGCTAAATTTGTCTTTTAAATTCTCCATCTTAAAATACTCAATCACCAAATTTAGATATTACTAAACTTAAATTTGAACTATAAATAAAATTCACCCCAAACAAAAAATCCCAAGAATAGATACTTGAATTTATTTACTCACTATCGTTTAATCTTATTTTTGCACGAAGTAAGAAATTATACTTTTATTATTTTTGTAATTTAAAATTTCATCAACAACTTACCTTAAGGAAAGAATTATTAAGTGCGATAACCGCATTAAAATTTAAAAAGGAGAAAAGATGAGCAGATCTTTGAAATTTATATTCACCGTTATGCTTTTGGCTCACGGTGCGTTTGGAGAGGATATTATCTCTGAAAATCAGCAGATAATGATAGATAGTAAGGAGATAGGTCAAATTTACAAAGGCGCGGAAGTTATCAATGAAGGAAGCGGCTATAAGATAAAAGGCTATGTTATGAGCGGAAATGAATACATGCTTTTTTACAGCAACGAAAACAGAATTCGTCTTGCGAGGATAAAAGACGAATTTACTGGTTTTTACAAAGTCATTTCACAAAGTCAAGATGTGTATGGAGTTAAATGGAAAGAGGTCGAGCTGACCTTTAACTTAAAAGACGGAGGCAAAATAGCTCCTAAAAATACAAATATATGGGCTAAGGAAGAAGAGCTTTATCAAAGATGCGGTAGCTGTCACGCATCTTTTCACGCTGAAGAATATACCGTAAATCAATGGCCTAACGTAATTAAAACAATGAGCGAAAGATCGGGTCTTACCAAAGACGAAACCAGATCAGTCGGCGCATATATGCAATATCTTGCTTTAAAACATCATAAATAAAAGGATAGATTATGAATAGAAGATCATTTTTAAAAAGTTCCGCAGTTGCCGGAGCTGCTCTACCTAGTCTGCTAAGTGCTGATACTTTAGTAAATACTAAGATCAAAAAAGTCACCACAGGCACCCACTGGGGAGCCGTATATGCAACTATAAAAGACGGGGTTATAGAGGATGTTAAGCCGTTAGAGCTAGATTCAAATCCGTCTTTAATGAATAAGGGAATAGAGAGCAGAACATACAGCGAAACCAGAGTCTTATATCCTTATGTCAGAGAGGAATTTTTAAAAAATCGCCATAAAAGCGACACCACAAAGCGCGGCAAAGAGAAATTTATCCGCGTAAGCTGGGAAGAGGTAAATCAGATCATATACGAAGAAATTTCAAGATGTCAAAACGAATTTGGACCTACTAGCATATACGGAGGCAGTATCGGTTGGTGTTGCGTAGGAAGTTTAAACAATCCGGCAACCCTGCTTCAAAGGCTTTTAAATTTAACGGGCGGATATGTGGCTAGAAGAGGGACGTATTCAACAGGAGCGGTTTCGGTTGTAACTCCTATCGTTCTTGGCACAAACCACTATTTTAGACATACAAGCTTAGACAATATAGCTAAACACACGCAGACGCTAATGCTTTTTGGCTGCGATCCTATCGTCACTACGCAGATAAATTGGGATACTCCTTCTAATAAGGCTTACGACGGATTTGTAAATATCCAAAAATCCGTTAAAGAGGGTAAGATGAAGGTTATATCCATCAACCCTCTTAGAACTGACACCGATAAATTCTTAGACGCAAAGAGCATTAAGATAGTGCCAAATACGGACGTTGCAATGATAGTTGCGATGTGCTATCACCTATATGATCAAAAACTGCACAATCAAAAATTCCTAGATAGATATACCGTGGGATTTGATGAGTTTAAAGAGTATCTTCTGGGCGTTAAAGACGGCATAAAAAGACTCCAAAATGGGCAAGCAAAATAACGGGCGTAAGCGAACAAGAGATAAAAGAGCTTGCAGAGACTATGGCAAAAACAAGAACGATGATAATGCCTGGCTGGTCGCTACAAAGACAAGATCACGGCGAGATGGGCAACTGGGCGGTATATACTCTTGGAGCGATCTTAGGTCAAGTAGGGCTTGATGGAGGCGGATTTGGAGCCAGCTATCACGGAGACGGTAACGTAGGCTCAACCGAAAGACTTGGAGTAACGATACCGGGCATAACATCTGGCAAGCCGGTAAAGCTTGAAAAATGGGCGCATGTAGATACGGCAAAATACACAATCCCTGCGGCTAAAATTTCAGACATGCTTTTAAATCCGGGCAAGGTGATAGATTTTGCGGGAAATAAACATACTTACACCGACATAAAGCTTATTTATTGGGCGGGCGGAAATCCTATGCACCAACATCAAGATAGAAATTTGATGATAAAAGCTTGGCAAAAACCGCAAGTAATCATAAATCAAGATCCGTATTGGACGGCAAGTTCAAGGATGGAGGATATCGTGCTGCCTGCAACTACGGAGATAGAAAGAGATGATATAAGCTATATCTGCTCTGAATCAAAAACGGGAATTTTGGCTCTTAAAAAGGGTATAGAACCGCTTGGCGAATCAAAATCAGACTATGAAATTTTTAGCGATTTGGCTGAAAAATTCGGTAAAAAAGCAGAATTTACCGAAGGAAAAGATGCAAAAGGCTGGGCGAAGGAATTTTATGAAAAAGGTCTTGAAAAAGCAGTAGAAAAAGGCATAGAGATGCCTAGTTTTTAGGAATTTTGGGAGAAAGGATACCACGAATTTACGCAAATGGCAGAAGGAGGAGATAACTACGTGGCATTTAAGTATTTCATAGAAGATCCTATAGAAAATCCTCTAGGAACGCCATCAGGAAGGATAGAGCTGTTCTCTCGTAAAGTCGCAAGCTACGGATATGACGATTGCGAAGGATATGCTAAATTTTACGAGCCTGCCGAGTATCTTGGAAACGCGACTAAAGAGTATCCGTATCACCTACTCTCTCTCCGCACCCTCGATACAGACTGCACTCGCAGCTAAACAACACTATCTTAAAAAACATATATGAAGTAAGCGGTCGCGAACCTGTTATCATAAATCCTCAAAACGCAAAAGAAAAAGGGATAAAAGACGGCGATGTGGTGTTAGTTAGCAGTAAAAGAGGTAAAATTTTAGCCGGTGCGATTATAAGCGAGGATATAAGAAAAGATGTGGTTTGCATAGCCGAAGGCGCTTGGTATGATCCGCAAAATCCGGGCGAGATTGACTCGCTTTGCGTTCATGGAGATGTAAATGTACTAACCATAGATAAAGGGCACAAGCAAGCTTGCTCAAGGTAACATAGCCCACACTGCGCTTGTAAATATAGAGAAATTTACGGGAAGTATTCCTGAAGTTAAGGTATTTTCCAAACCTAAAGCATAAAAGATCGGACTTAAATTTATAGTTTAAGCCCTTTTTAGCTATGCTTTAAAAAACTCAAAGAGGGCGAAATGAATATAAAAAATATCATATTTTATATTTTTATTCCTATTTTCGCGCTCTATTTTTACATCATATTTAACAACTACCAAGAAAACAAAAACTACATCTACGAAACAGCCATATCAGGTCAAATCAAACTGGTGCAAAGCTATAAGATAAGAATCGATGACAGGCTTGAGTATTATAAAAAACTACTTGAAGAGACATCTAAATTCATAATAGAAAAAGATGCGATAAAGGACTACGCTCTTATAAAACAAACGCTTAGAATTTTAAAAAGAGCGGGTGAATTTTCAGAGGTTTATGTAGGTTACGGCGATATAAACAAGACAATCTCAAACAACGAAACCGAGTTTAGAGGGTATGATTACAGCTTCACGCAACGTCCGTGGTATAAGGCGGTGGCAGACACCAACCAAACAGCCATAACGGCTCCTTATATGGACTATACGCTAAACAAAAACGTCATTTCCATCGCTACGCCTATTTTTAAGGGCGCATCTCTTTACGGGGTTTTAACCGCGGATTTGGATTTTGAAATTTTACAAAAAGAGATTGCGCTTTTATTTCCTATCAAGGACGGGTCGGCCTTCTTAATGACTAATAACGCGGATATTTTAAATGCCACGGACGAAATTTTTACCAAAGGAATTTCAAAGGACTTTCTGCGCTCTTTTGGATCAAAAAGTAGCGGTATAGAGAAATTTAAAGTAGCCGATAAATCCTTTATCTTCATATACAACTCACTTGTAAATAGCCCGCTAGTGTTTGTATCCTTGCTTCAAGAGGATAAAATTTACGAAAAGCTATATCAAAAAACCATAAACGATTTTTTAGTTTCGCTATTTTTAATACTATTTGGCTTTGGAATTTTGATATGGATCTCTTTGGCTCAAAAGAGGCTTTTAAAAAACAGATATCTGCTAAATTTATTTGCTAAAAATCAAAGCGGAGGAGTCTTAATAGCTGATAAAAACGGCTCAATAGTCTTTTTAAATAAAGCTTTTGAAAATACGTTTTCATTAAATCCAAAGAAATTTTTAGGCAAAAACATAAGCGAGCTATCTAATGTTTTGGGGTCAAATTTGTCAGAACTCAAAACACGACATATAGAATTTTCTCACATAAATTTAGACGATAAAACTTATAGAATTTTAGCCACGGCTCTATTTGAAAGAGGCGAAAAATTCGAAGGCACGCTAATAAGCGTATATGACATAACGCATGAAGCGCAACTTGAAGCCCAGAAAAAACAACAAGAACAAATTCTAATACAAAACGCCAAAATGGCGGCTCTTGGCGAGATGATAGGCGCAATTTCTCATCAGTGGAGACAGCCTTTAAATTCTCTCCTGCTTTTAATCAGCGACCTAGATGATATGTATGTCAAAATAACCGCGGATGAAATTTTAAAAAATCGTATATTTTCACACCTAAAACGAGCTCGCACGAGCATTGAGCTTATGAATGAAACAATTAATATTTTTAGAGATTTTTATAAAGAGGATTTTGAAAAAAAGAGCTTTGATATAGTCGACGTGCTAGAGGACGTGCTGTATATTTATAGACCGCAAATAGAGATAAAAGGCATAGCGCTAAAGGTTGATTACGAAGATAAAAGATACTATATAAACAGCTATCAGGCGTTTTTGAAACAAATTTTAATAAACCTTTTGGCAAACGCCAAGGACGAGCTTGTCAAAATATCTCAAAGTGACGTGAATTTTAAGGGCGAGATTAAGGTAGGCATAAACGAGAATGAGCAAAGCTATATAATCCATATAGAAGATAACGCAAGAGGCGTGCCTAAAGATCTGAAAGATAAGATATTCGAGCCGTTTTTCAGCACCAAAGATGACGGAACGGGCATGGGGCTTTATATCTGCAAATTGCTATTTAAGCACAAGCTAAAAGGCGATATATATGGATAATACCGAACACGGGGCTAAATTTTCGGTTGTTTTACACAAGGATCAAAATGAATAGCAAAATTTACGAAACGCTAAAAAACGCTAACGTCTTATTAGTAGAAGATGATATCTCCTTAAAAGAGATCATAAAAGAATTAATCTCCCCATATGTTCATAAAATTTATGAGGCGACAAACGGCGAAGACGGACTTGAGCAGTTTAATTTAAATGAGATCAACCTGATAATAAGCGATATAAATATGCTTTATATGAGCGGTATAAATATGGCTAAGCAGATAAGAAAAGTCGATAAAATAGTGCCGATAATATTTATAACCGCCTATGACACCGAGCAAAATTTAACAGAAAGCATAAGCTTAAACAGCAAATTTTTCCTTAAAAAGCCTTTTGACAAGCAACAACTTTTAATATCGATGATAATGGCTCTATCCGAGGAAAGGGGAGATGATAGAGCGAATTTAATAGATCTTAAAAACGGCTTTACATATGATATTGAAGCTAAAATTTTAGCTAAAGAGGGTCTAGCGATTGAATTAACAAGAACAGAACAAAGACTTTTGCGCCTGCTGGCAAACAATAAAAACAGAGTTATATCTTATGAGACTATCGAATCTTACACATGGCAAGGCAAATTCGCTTCACCCGATACCATACGCAACTACATAAATCGCTTAAGGAGCAAAATTTATCCTAAGCTAATAAAAAACGTACAAGGAATCGGATATAAAATGCAGCTTGAATAAATTAAATCACGCCGCATTTTATATTTTACCCAATCTACTTAAGCTCGCCCCAATTTTTAGCTATATTTAGCGAGCTTTTAAGGGGCACGTTGAGTTTATATATATCTTGCATTATCGCTTTGGCTCGCTCGCCAAATTCCTGCGCATAGCTATCCTCAACCTCAAAGATGAGCTCATCGTGAATTTGAAGCAGCATCCTAGCTCTAGCGTCTAAAATTTCTCTGATTTTTACCATAGCAAGCTTTATGATATCCGCAGCAGAGCCCTGAAATATCGTATTTACAGCCTCGCGCTCATACATGGCTACTTGCATGGGAGTTGCCGTGCTAAAGTCAAAAAACCGCTTTCTGCCAAGCAGAGTTTTTACAAAACCGTTATTTTTAACTTCGGTTTTAATGCCTTCCAAAAAGCCCTTAATGCTTGGAAAAGCCTTGAAATAGCGCTCTATATACTCCTTTGCTTCAGCGCGCGAGATACCTACTTGACCTGAGAGTTTGCTTGAGCCCATACCGTAGATAAGCCCGAAATTTATGCTCTTTGCAACCGCACGGTTATCTCCGCCTGCGTCGCCAAATATACTAATCGCCGTGCGCGCGTGGATATCTTCATCGTTTGCAAACGCCTCAAGAAGCGCACTGTCTTTACTAAAATGCGCAAGCAGCCTAAGCTCGATTTGACTATAGTCAAGCCCTACGAAGCTAAAGCCCTCTTTTGCCTCAAAGGTCTCTCTAACCTCGTAAGCAAGGCTTCCTCTGGCAGGGATATTTTGCAAATTCGGATTTTTGCTTGAAAGCCTACCCGTGCTGGTGCCGGTTTGCATAAAATTGGTGTAAATTCTATGATTTTCATCTTTTTTAGCTAGGCTTAAAAGCGGCTCGCAATACGTGCTTTGAAGCTTATAAAGCTCGCGGTAGCTAAGTAACTTTTCTATCACGGGATGTTCGTTAAGAAGCTCGGTTAAGACCGCCTCATCGGTACTATATCCGGTTTTTGTTTTCTTTTTTGCAGGCAGTTTTAAGTGCTCAAACAGCACTTCGCCAAGCTGCTTAACGGAATTTATATTAAAACTCTCCCCGCTTAATTCGTAAATTTCAGCAGTTAAAGCCTTGATGTTTGTGTCATTTTTCAAGATGAGCTTTTGCATTTTTTGCGTATTTAGCTTGATACCTTCGTTCTCCATATCAAAAAGCGTCAAGATAAAAGGAAATTCATGCTCATTGGCAAGTTTTATGAGCTTTGGATCTAGCAAATTTAAAAAGCTTTTATAAAATTTTAAAGTTATCCAAGCATCCTCGGCTGCGTATTTTGCCGCATTTTCCAAATTTATGCTCGCAAAAGTTTCTCCCTTTTTCACTACATCTTCAAATTTGATCGTATCATAGTCATAAAGTCGCTTTGCCAAAGCGTCCATTCCAACCGCTTGCGAGGGCTCGCTAAGCCAAGCTAAGATCATCGTGTCTTTAAAATTTGCAGGAGGATTGAGATTTAAATTTTGTTTCACCACTTTAAAATCGTATTTTAAATTTTGCCCGATAACGCAACCTTTATAAATTTGAGCTACCGCCCAAGCCGCAAATTTGAGGCTTATCTGCTTAGGTGCACCAAGATAACTGTGCGCAATAGGCACGTAGTAGCTATCGGTGTCGTTAAAACAAAAGCTAAAGCCGACTATCTTGGCGTTTGCCGCGTCAATGCCCGTAGTTTCGGTATCAAAAGCAACGATAGTATCTTCAGATATATCTTCAAGCAGCCTTTCTATCTCGCTTTCTTCGGTTAAAAGATGAGCGTTAAACCCTAGCTTAAATTCGGCATTTTCATCGCTGTTTTGAAGCAATTTTAAGATACGGTTAAGATCATACTCTCTAAGTAGCCCGGCGACTTTTAAAAGCGGATTTGACGAGGGGAATTTCGCCTTTTCAAAATCCATCACATCGACAACATCATCAAAAAGCGATGTTAGTCTCTTGCTTAAAAACGCACTCTCTTTGCCCTCTACTAGCATATCTTTGGTGCGATCGTTTCTTATAAATGCTAAATTTTCATATATGTTTTCCAGATTTCCAAACTCGTCAAGTAGTTTTTTAGCTCCCTTTGCGCCGATGCCTTTAACGCCCGGTATATTATCCGAGCTATCTCCGGTAAGCGCTAAAAAATCACGAATTTGACTAGGCAAAACACCGTATTTTTCGACACAACTTGCACTATCGTGATCGATTTTGCTTTGCGGGCTGTAAATGCTTGTCTTGCCGTCTTCTATGAGCTGATAAAGATCCTTATCGTGCGTTACGATTCGCACGAAGATATCTTGCTCTTTTGCGATTTTAACGGCGGTTGCTATGATGTCATCAGCCTCATAGCCCTCCTTGCTAAACGAGCAAAGACCCATCTTTTCTATCATATCTATGCAGACAGGAAGCTGTTCTTTTAGCGGTGCGGGCGGCTCTTGGCGGTTGGCTTTATAATCACCCGCGATCTCATGGCGAAGCGTTTTGCCCTTGCTGTCAAGCGCAAAGATAATATAATCGCTTTGAAATTCGTTTTTTAAATTCATAATAAAATTTGCAAATCCGCTTATCATCCCGCTTGGCTTGCCGTCACGGTTTTTTAAATTCGGCATCGCATAATAAAGTCTGAAAAAAAAGCCGAAAGTATCGATTATCGTTAGAGTTTTTTTGCCGTTCATTGTATTTCCTTAAATTTTCATATATTGTATCTTTATTTGACGAATTTTACTTTTAAGATACTCATGTTTTCACGCAAAAGGATCAAAATTCATATCTTCATTCCAGATGTATTCCATTAATTTGGCGATATCACGTGCGGTTTGCAAGCCGTGAATTTCAGAAACAAACCCAAGCGCCATATCAATTCCCACAGCAACTCCGCTTGAAGTGTAAAATTTGCCGTCTTTAACCCATCTGGCGGGCTTCATCCACTCTACTTCTTTGCTTGCAGAGGTTACAAATTCCCAAGATGATTTGTTGCCAGTGGCTCTTTTGTTTTTTAAAACTCCTGCACGAGCTAACAAAACAGACCCCGTGCACACGCTTAAAACAACCTTGCTCATATCGGCTAAATTTCTTAACTCGCTTAAAAATTTCTCATCGTTTATAAGCTCTCTTGTAGCAAATCCGCCCGGCACGAGCAAGATGTCATGGCTTTTTATTTCGCTTAATTTACGAGTTAAAATTTGAGAATTTACGGAGCTTTTAACCGCTCCGCCGTAAAGAGAGAAATACTCTATCTCATAGTGCCGCTTAAGCCTTGAAAACACTTCAAGCGGTCCAAGCGCATCAAGACTGGTGTAATCATCAAAAAGCAAGACATTTATGTGCTGCATAGCTTTTCCTTAAATATCTGAAATTCGTGCAGAAATTTAATAAATTTTCTTATATCTTTTAATAAATTTCAAGCTTCATTAACCCATAAAAGCTAAAGCCGTTATGAAGCTCGTCTCCTAAAATTTATCTATAAATCCCACAAGATATATCCTGCTCCAAGAACAAAGGCTGCCGCGCATATCAAGCTAAATATCTGCATGTTGCTAAGACGAGAATTCTTTGTGTATTCATTTGTATCTTCTTTGGGGTCGCTTAACTTCTCGGTCTTAAAATCAGAGATATCGCCCACATCGTTATGCTCAAAATAGTACTCGATGAGTTTTAAAGCCTCTTTTTTAGAAACTTCTTTAGTCGCAACTATATTATCATCGCTATTAAGCAAAATTTCCGCTCTTAAAATTTCGCTATTTTCAGTCCTGCCAAACCGCAAAAACGAATCTCCGAATAAAAGCTTAAAATAGTTACTTTTATACTTCCAATGTATCTTATCAAATAGATACTTTGCCTCTTCAAAACAAAATAGTTCACCACCATGTGCCAGTACGGAAGTAGCGTCTATCCATCTTCTCTTTCTAAACTCCAAAAATCTCACGAGTTTTTGAGCCACCCCTAAGTCATTAGAATAGATCACAAAAAGTTTGCCGTCCTCCTCCTCATCTACTCGCACATCAAGTAGTCGCGATAGCCTGTATTCAAGACTCTCTTCTTCTTGCTTGCTAAAATATCTCTCGTCATTCATAGGAAATTCTTCAAAGATAAGATAGGTAAAATACTCGTCAAACACTCTAACGATCGGAGTATTATTAAAAGGATAGTTTTTGATCCTAAACTCCTTTATACACTCCATATCAGATCTTTTATCAAGCCTTTTAAAAAGATCATCGGCATTTAAACGAATTTTATCATCATACTCATATCCAAACGGATAATCAACTTTTAAAATTCCCCCTTCAAAGCTCTCAAACATCGTTTCGAAGCAATATGTGCCACCTTCCTCCACTTTTTTCATATCGCTAAGGCGCATGATAATAATCTTTTTAGCATTTCCCACTCGCTTCACATATGCAAGATATCTGGAGTCGTTAGAGAACATAATGGCGCCTTTAGCATTATCCTCGAGCTTGCTTCGCGCCATCCCCTCCCCGCTTAGATAGACCCTGCCGCGCATACTTCTATGCCTATCATACCTCACATACTCAAGCGTAAATTTACCATTAGGGCTAACTAGTCTTATGTAGTAGCTGTAAGGAGATGGGATTTTAAGCTGCATTTTTTCGCCGATAGGCTCATCTGCAAAGAGCTCATGCGCGTTTACCACTATCTCCTTTTTTGGCACATATAAACTACCCATAACGCGTTTATCTCGCTCATGATCGTAAAAAAGCTTTAAAATTCCACCATCAAAGCTTTCAAATATCATCATATCCACGCCTTCAGTCTGCTTTATCGCCATATCTTCAAGCCTTATCATAATGATATCTTGAGAATACTTACCATTCCATTTAGCATAAGCAAGATACTTTGAGTCATCAGACCATATGATAGCAGGAGCAGTGCTGTCTCCAAGCATCTTACATCTGCCCTCTTTATCAAATAGCCAAGTTTCGCCCGAAGTTGGACCACCCATCGCAATTTCGGTGCAAGCGAAATATGAGAGCCTAAATTTTCCATCAGGACTCTTAAAACTTTCTCCGCCTGACCACGGCGAGGTTCTATATTTACTCATAAAGCTCCTTTGATGAATTGCCAGGATTAATATCTGAGATTATTTTACACTACTAAATTTTACACAATGCAAACAAATTTTTTAAAGACCTGAGTTTTTATTTAGCGTTCTAAGCGCTCTTTTTATGATATAGGCAGTCTGCTTGCTTTTGCTTTGCTCGCTCCACCGAGAGCAAATTTCACGCACAAATTCAGCTTGCGTTTTGCTCGCGTCATTTAGCCAGTTTGCCACGCTATCTTGCACATATTTTGAGCTATCGCTTTTAAGCGGCTCAAGTATGGCTAGTGCGCGCCAAGGCTCGGCTTTGAGTACCAATATATGCTCGCACCAAACTCCGCGCGGTCTTGTAGCCTCGCTTGCAAATCGCCTGATATTAGCGTCTTCATCAAGTGCAAATTTTGAGAGAATTTCTATGCTTTCGTCCAAATTTGAGATGACTTTACCTCTCACGCAAAGCCAAGCGATCTCTCTAACGCCAAAGTGAGAGTCCGCTGCAAACGGCTTTATGGCGTTAAGAGTGGCGCTTATATCAAGTCTCTCATCGCAAGCCGTCATATAAGCCGCCCAGCACCTCACAGTATCAGATCTGTGAGTGCTAAGAGCTTTTAAAATTTGTTCGCTTTTATCCACGCTTACAATCTTAAAAAGCTCGGCACCGATCGTCTTGCTGATGGAATTTGCGCTTTTGTTTTTAAGGCTTTTAATATGAGCTAAAATTTGCTCTAAAAATTCGCTTTTATTTATTTGTGCAAGCACGTTTGCAAGCAAAATTTCTTGATTTACTGCCAGCCATTCGGTCAAATTTGCCGTTTGGATCTCGCCTGAATTTAACCGCTCTAAAATTTCTGCGGAAATTTCACTAATCGATCTTGCGCCTTTACGCTGAATTTCTTTTAACTCTTTATCTTTTCCCACGGCTCGACATCTCCATTTACAGCTTTAAAAAGACTCATTATCTTAACTTCGCTCACGCGCAAATTTCGCTCATACATCGCGGTATCTCGCACTCTTAACTTATCTTGCAAAAAAGCAAATTCATACTCTATCTGACCGCTGGTAACTTGCACTGGCGATAAATTCTGGCTACTAAAGGCGCCTATCTTGCTTTTGTCAAATTTATATCCTCTTTTTAAGGCCTCCTCATAAACTTCTTGCAAATAGGCATTTATAAGCTCTTTTGGGTTTTTGTGTGCGTAAAATCTATCAAGCTGCGGATGGTTTTTATATCCTTTTGTAAGCCCATTTAAAACATGCTTTGCTAAAAGCGCCTCTCTCCATAACGCCACCAAACCTTTTGCGTCCAGATAAACAGGACTGATCGTCCAAAGTCTCATTTTATTTCACTCCTTAATTTATCTGCGATCTGCTTTGCAAGAGCCGTTACCATCGCTTTTTCATCCATATACCAGTACGGCACTCGCTCGTAATCCTTATATGGCTGATGAAGCATGCTTTTTACGGGCGGATGCATAAAAATTTGGTTAAAAATTTCAAGCTCTTTTGGATAAGTAAAATATAAATTTAGCTCAGGCTTTTGATTGTCGTTTCGCCAAGCGGCAAATTCGCGGGAAAAATTTTGATGTTTTGGCATTTTTATTTGACTAAAAATTTCCTCGTCAAGCAAAATTTTCGCAAGGCAGTAAATGCCGTGTGCGGGTATGCAAAGTAGCTTTTTGTAAGGCAAAACGTCAGTTCTGTTGTATCTGGCACAAAAGGCTTGTAAATTCTCACTTACCGCCTCTGCGTCCTTATCACAAATTCCTACTATAGAGGCGATTTGAGCTCGCTCGTTAGCAGGCTTTTTTGAGTTTATAAATTTCCTAGCTGCCTTTAACGCCGCCTCAAGCTTAGCCTCATCTTTGTGCCACATCGCAAAGAACAAATTTATGCCAACAACTAGCAGAGTATAACCGTTTTTGCTAGCTACGATATCAGGCGGGATAATTTTATTAACAGCTTCAAAATCACCGCACGCAACGCTATTTAGCAACTTAGAAAACCTAATACAGTGATCATATCCGCTTGCTCTTCCAGGAATTAGTTCCAAGCGGTTTTGCTGAAATATCAGGCTGTTTACACCTTGCCAGTCGCACTTTTCAATGCACTCCTTAAGCCAAATTTCATAAAGCTCTTTTGTATGCCTAAACGAGATCTGATTTATGATTTTAGCGATAAAATCCTCATATATAGCTTCTTGTTTAGATATATCAAGTATATGCTGACATATTTCTAAATATTTTTTGATTATTTTTTACATTCCTTAAATTATATTAAATTATTATATTGTATATATTGATTGAATTTTATATAAAATACCAGCAGCTATTATGTTGCCAGAAATTCCTTCAATAATATTTCTGATAGTCAATAAAGATTGATTTAATATATTATTTGATGGTCTGTCTTTTTTGATTTCATTATTAAGCTTTTCTAATTCTTTTTCAAAATTTTTTGAATCGTCTAATGATTTTACAATTTCATCTTTATGGTCATTAAGTATCTTTAGTATCTCTATAAATTTAGCATCATCAAATCCACTATGTATCTCTTGCGAAGAGTAATTACTATTTTGCTGTATCTGACTTCCTGATACATTGCCATAAAAATTATTTACTGTATAGTTCTTTTCACTTGCGATTTTCTTTTCTTCATCTGTAAATTTCATATCCACTCCTATAATCCCATCTTCTTCTAATTTCAATATCCACTCCATAATAATATTTTTTACGGTTTCAATAATGTCAATTATACTAGTAGCGCTTATTTTTTGTATATATTTAGTTGAGAAACGATAGTTTATAAGCTGATTAAAAGAGTTTGGTAAATTTATGCTTATCATACTGTTATCCCCAGATTGATTGATTATATTTTCCAGCCCTGGAATCCCTTGTCCAATTTTAGACATAGTTAATTTATCATACATTTCAATATTTTCAATTACTACAGGAACCCAACCATGATACGGATTCCATGCCTTAATATCTCCAAAAATATTTCTATACTCTGGAATATTAGCGTCTTCTTTATATCCATTCAACTCATTGTTAATCCAAATTTCAAAATCTTTAATCTTTAATTTTCTGGCAATAATATATGCTTGCCTAAGAACATCAGTGGTGCTTTTGCTCAATATTTGCTTTTGAATGTCAATAACTATTGAGCTCATAAAACTATCCTTGTTTAGACTTTAGCTTGCTTTTCATCTCATCAAGCTCCTCGGCTAAAAATTTACCCGTGTAAGAGCCTGTTTTTTTGTGATTTTTAGCGACCTCTTTCACGCTTCCTACGGCTATGATCTTGCCGCCTTTTGAGCCGCCTTCAGGTCCCATATCAACGATATAATCGCAATTTTTAATCACGTCCATATTATGCTCGATCACAAATACCGAATTCCCAAGCTCGACTAGATGATGAAGCACTTGCGTAAGGCGATCGACATCGGCAAAGTGAAGCCCCGTTGTAGGCTCATCAAGTATATAAAGCGTATTTCCCGTATCGCTTCTGCCAAGCTCCTTTGAGAGCTTCACGCGCTGAGCTTCGCCGCCGCTTAGCGTGGTTGCGTTTTGCCCAAGCGTGATGTAGCCAAGCCCGACATCTTGCAGGGTTTTAAGCTTAGCGTAAATTTTAGGAACCGCTTTAAAAAACTCTATCGCCTCATCGATACTCATATTTAGCACATCTGCAATACTCTTGCCTTTGTATAAAATTTCTAGCGTCTGAGCGTTATATCTGGAGCCGTTGCAAGCATCACAAACCACCATCACATCGGGCAAAAAGTGCATCTCTATCTTTATCTCGCCCTCACCTTGGCACTTCTCGCACCTGCCGCCCTTGACGTTAAAACTAAAACGCCCGATCTTATAGCCTCTAAGCTTTGCTTCTTTGGTCTGTGCAAAGAGATTTCTTATCTCGTCCATCACGCCCGTATATGTCGCAGGATTTGAGCGTGGAGTGCGACCTATCGGGCTTTGGTCAAGGTAGATAACCTTGTCTAAATTTTCAAGTCCGCTTAAATTCACGCCCGCTATCTTTTTAACTTTTCTGGCTCTATTTAGCTGCTCTTGTGCTTCAGGAAGCAGGGTTTGAAGTATGAGCGAGCTTTTACCAGAGCCCGAAACGCCCGTAATACCGACTAAATTTCTAAGAGGAAATTTGGCGCTTAAATTTGAAATGTTATTGATATTTACGTTTGAAATTTCTATCCACTTCTCTTGCTTTCTGTTTTTTTGATAGTTGATGTTTTTCTCACCGCTTAGATATAAAGCGGTTGAGGTGTTGGTTTGCATAAGGCTTTTTACATCGCCGCTAAATATAATCTCGCCTCCAAATTTACCCGCTGCAGGACCGATATCAACCACAAAATCAGCCTCCTCTATCGTCTTTTTATCATGCTCTACCACGATTACGGAGTTGCCTTTTGACTGCAAATTTCTAAGAGTTTTAATAAGCTTTAAAGTATCTCTTTCATGAAGTCCGATACTTGGCTCATCAAGCACGTACATAACGCCACTTAGACCGCTTCCTATCTGGCTTGCGATGCGAATTCTCTGAGCTTCTCCGCCGCTAATCGTGCGCGCGTCCCGCCCAAGCGAGAGATAGCCAAGCCCCACGTCATAAAGAAAATAAAGTCGCTCGTTTATCTCTTTTAAGATAGGCGAAGCTATCATGCCATCTTGCTCGCTTAAGTAGTCAAATTTGCTAGAGTCTGAGAAAAACGCAACGCAATTTTCTATACTCATATCCAAAATTTCACCGATCCCAAGCCCCGCTACGCGCACGGCTAAAGATTGCGGTCTAAGCCTGTGTCCGCCGCACTCAGAGCAGCCTCTTTCACTCATATACTCGCCAAAATCCTTGGAGTCTTTTAATAAATCGTAGCTAATCTTGACCGCACCTTCAAATTTACGCGCTATCTTGTGTCTTTTCCAGAAAAACTCAACCTCTTTTGCATTGCCGTAAAGCACAAGGCGCTTTTCATCTTCATTTAGCTCAAAATATGGCTTTTTCACGTCAATGCCGTTTTGTTCGCAAAATGCAAGCAGAAATTTATAATAATAGCTCATATTGTAGCCGTAAAGTAGCTTGATAGCGCCGGTTTCTACGCTTTTTTCCTCGTCTATTATCTTATTCATATCAAGGCTGTAGCGAATTCCAAGTCCGTCGCAATGCTCGCAAGCTCCTTTTGGAGAGTTGAAACTAAAGCTAAGCGGCTCAAGCGGAGTAAATGAAATTTTGCAATCAAAGCACGCCATATGCTCGCTGTAATGTATAAATTTCTCTTTTAAATTTAACTCGTCGGCATTAGTTATCTCGATCTCGACTTCGCCGTAACTCTCGCTCAAAGCCTTCTCTACGTCTTGAGCCAGACGCTGAAGGTTTTCATCATCGATAACCAAGCGATCAACTATGACTTTTATGGTGTGCTTTTTAGTTTTAGCTAGCTCGATTTCCTCATCAAGCCTTACCATCACACCGTCTATTTGCGCTCTCACGAAGCCTTTTGCGCGCAAATTTTCGATTAAGTCCGCCCAAGTTCCCTTTTTTTCTCGCACAAGCGGAGCGTAAATCACTACTTTAGCGCCCTTAGGAAGCTTTGAAATTTCGTTTATGATATCGCTTGCGCTCATCTTTGAGATCGGCTTACCGCACTGATGACAATGCTGAATCCCAACGCGTGCATAAAGCAACCTTAGATAGTCGTAAATTTCGGTTATCGTGCCGACTGTAGAGCGAGGGTTTTTACTTGTGGTCTTTTGATCAATTGCGATTGCAGGCGTTAGCCCTTCGATCTTATCCACATCAGGCTTTCCGACCTTATCCAAAAACTGCCTTGCATAAGCAGAAAGACTCTCGATATATCGTCTTTGTCCCTCTGCATAAAGCGTATCAAAGGCTAGAGTGCTCTTGCCCGAGCCTGAAAGCCCCGTAAAAACCACTAATTTGTTTTTTGGAATTTCTAAATTTATATTTTTTAAGTTGTGCTCGCGCGCACCTGTGATTTTTATTGTATCGTTCATGATTATCGCCTAAATTTTAAGTTATTTATTTTAATCAAAGCGGTATAAATATCTGATTAATTTTGAAAATTTAAGATATAATCAATAAAAATATTTTAAGGTGGTTTTAATGAAAGAAATTCAAAATTCATATGACAATCTCCCCTATTTTTCTATGGCATTTCCCGAATGTTCTCCGACCCGTATTGAAGCTATTGCATCTTTTCTATCTTTCACTCCGCCAAGTAGTAAAAGTGCAAAAGTCCTAGAGATAGGGTGTAGCTATGGCGGGAATATATTTCCTTTTGCTATAGCAAATCCGGATGCCAAAGTTGTCGGCATAGATCTAAGCGAAGTTCAGATAAATAAAGCAAAAGAGCTTGCAAAACAGATGCGTGTGGATAATATAAAATTTATCCAAAAGGATATCTGTGAGTTAAGCGATGAGGATGTAAAAGAATTTGGCAAATTTGACTATATCATCTGCCATGGAGTTTATAGCTGGGTTCCTGATGCGGTAAAAGATGCGATACTAAAAAGTATCAAGAGGCTTCTTGGTAAAAACGGCATCGCCTATGTAAGCTATAACGTCTATCCGGGCTGGAAGATAAAAGATATCATCAGGGATTTTTTGATATTTGGCACAAAAGAATTAAAAGACGAAAGCGAGATGGTAAAGGCAAATAAAGCAAAGGAGCTCTTAACGGTTTTTAAAGAGTATATGAAATTTTGCTCTCAAGATAGTGTAAAAGCCGATTTTATGAACGCAAAGCTACTACTTGAGCATATTGAAGGAATAGAAAAAATAGGATCAGATTCTTATATAGTACATGAGTATTTGGAATTTTTTAATAATCCTATGTACTTTAAAGATTTTGCAAAAAATCTTGACGATAACGAACTTGCTTACCTAACGGATGTAAACCTTGATGACGTATTTCGTGCAGATCTAGGCTTAGATGCCTTTGACGGGTATATAAACGCAAATTTTACAAACAGGATAGACAAGGAACAGGCTATTGATTTTTTTACAAATAAAGATTTTAGAAAAAGTCTTATAGTGCATAAAGATCTATTAGGAGAAAATTTTCATGTCGATATAGGACCTGATCAACTTACAAAATTGCATTTAATTGCAACATTTAGCAAGGATAAAGACGGAAATTATAAAAATTTAATCAATGAACCTATGCATCCAAATTACAACTGGCTATATCAAGTATTTAGCGAAGTATTTCCGGCAAGTATAAATTTTGCTCAAGTTGCCGAACTTTTAAAAGACAATGAAAACTCTCTGAAGTCCGCATATCTGGGCTTTATGGAAATTTTATCCGCCGATTGCGCGCTATTTAGCACTCATGAAAAACACAAAATAGATTATGAACCAGGAAAAACAAGACTAAAAGAAAGATTTATAGAATATATTAAATATTTTAGTATAGAAAGTAGTCCCGTTATATTGCCTGCAGATATGTTTAACACTGTTTTAAATCTATCAAATTTCGACGCATTTATAGCACTTAAATTTAACGGCAAAAACACGATAGAAGACATTATAAACCAAACCTCAAAATTTGCACAAGAGCGAGGGCTGAACTTTACTATTGGAAACGGCAATTCGGTTGTAAAAACTCAAACCAAAAAGGAATTTGATAAAGCTGTGAAAGATTACGTTAAAGATCTTGAAGATAAACTAACTAAATCTTATATGTTTGAATATTTAAATAATAACCTTTAAGCAGCTAGAAATTTTCTAATCGTAATTACAAGGATGGTCGTTATAAGAGCGATCATCCAGTATTTTTGTTTCTTTTTATCTATGGCGTGTGATGTCTTTACGCCAAAATACACCCCAAACAAAGAACCAATTCCGATAGCAACACCTATATCGTAATGAACCAGCCCATGTGAAGCAAGGCTGATAAAGCCCGCAGTTGAGCTAAACACTACGAAAAATAGCCCGGTGCTGACTGCTTTTTTAATATCATAATTTAAAAAGCCGATAAGTGCTGGCATAACAAAAACCGATCCGCCGATACCCACGCTAATAGCGACAGCTCCCGTGATAAGCCCTATGGCAAACAGTAAAATTTGCGAGCTGTTTTGCTCTCCTTTTGGCTCAAGCGGGCTGGTTAAAAGCTTGGTTAAATTTATCATCTGAGCGGTAATAAGCGCGCCAAGTAGAAATTTAGACGAAAAGTGAGAGACTATAAATCCACTGCTAAGCGCACCGCAAAACCCTCCAAGTCCAAGCACCAAAGCGGGTCTTAAATCAAGCATCTTGGAGCGTAAATTTACAAACGAGCCAAAGATGGAGCTAAATACCATCTGCATTATGCTAACGCCGATTGCGTATTTGATATCGTATCCCAAAAGTATCATCGCAGGCACGACTACCGCGCCGCCTCCGATACCGAAAAATCCCGAAACAAAACCGACTAAAACGCCCAAAAAAACATATCCGATAAACATCTTTAACCTTTTGGCAAATTTTAGCATTAAGCTTGTTAAAGTATAATTACGTTTTAATCTAAATCTAAAATTTATAAAGGAGAATAGGTGAAAAAACTGCTCATATCGGTAGCTGCGATAGCGTCGCTGGCATTTGGAGGTGAAAGTATGCTTATAAAAGGCACAAACAGTCTAAGCGTAGATGAAACGGTAGCTAAATTTAGCAATATCCTTAAAGAAAAAGGAGTTATGCTTTTTGACGTATTTAACCACTCAAAACTAGCCAAAGAGGCAGGTCTTGAGATGACTGAAACCAGCGTGGTGGTATTTGGCGCACCTAAAGTCGGAACGCTTTTAATGAAGTGCGAACCGCAAATCGCGCTTGAGCTGCCGATGAAATTTTTAATCTATAAAGACGGGGGCAAAACAACCGTAGCTTACGAGGATATCAAAAATATCGCTAAAAGATACGGCGCTCAAAACTGCGACATAGTCGAAAAAATAAGCGGAATACAAGCAAATTTCCACAAAGCTTTAACGGAATAATCTTAGACCTCTTTTGAGGTCTATCCCGCTTAAATTTTACTCTTTTTTACTCAGCGCACTCTACTTTAGCGACCCAAATTTAGCCCTTTATGCATATAAAAGCTCTTTTTACATATAATATTTTACTTATTTTTTAGGATTTAATATGCTTTTACTAGAGCCTTTAGTTTATTACGAAGCGATAAGACAAAAATTTAAAAACAGCTTTTTAGCAGAAGATACCGCTCAAGCCATCATTGGGATAGATTGCGAGTATATAAGTAGCGATGATGTTGATTTTGCAGGACTTAAGAGCTATTTTTTAACTCAAAAACACAGCGCGCCGTTTGCGGGGCTTTTTGGAGTTTTAGGCTATGAAAGCGTGAGATATTTTGAAAAAATTCCCGAATTTCAAAGCTCGCAGTATGAATTTCCAAATTTCTTATACGCAAATGCAAGAGCCTATCTGCATTTTAACAAGACAAGCAAAATTTACTCGTTTTACGGCGAAAAGAGCAGATATTACGACTTTTTAAAAGAGATCAAAGAGTCAAATTTAAAAGCTAAAGATAGCTTTTATCAAATTTGTACGGATTTAGATAAAGAGCGCGAGCACTTTTTAGACATGACTCAAAAAGCCAAGGAGTATCTATACAGCGGAGATATCTTTCAAGTCGTGCTTAGCGAGCAGATGAAACTAATAAGCGACATGGACAGCCTTGAGTTTTATAGGTTATTAAGCGAGGCAAACCCAAGCCCTTATATGTTTCACTTTCCGACTCCGCACGGTGATATCGTAGGCTCAAGCCCGGAGCTGGTATGCGAAGTAAAAAACTCTCAAATTTTCGCAGCCCCGATCGCAGGTACAAGAGGGCGAGGCAAGGACGCCATAGAAGATGAAAGGCTTAAAAACGAGCTCATAAATGACGAAAAAGAGCTCGCCGAGCATAAAATGCTAATCGATCTAGCCAGAAACGACATCGGACGCGTCGCAAAAAGCTCAAGCGTAAGCGTGAAAAACCCGATGCACGTGGTCTTTTATGAAAGTGTTATGCACATGGCTAGCGATGTTTATGGCATGAAACGCGACGATATAAGCTCGTTTGAAGTAGTCTCTAGCGTATTTCCCGCAGGCACGCTCAGCGGAACGCCAAAAATTCGCGCCATGGAGATCATCTCTGAGCTTGAAAGCTATAAGCGAAACGCATACGGAGGCGGGATAGGATTTTTTCACTTTAACGGCGATGCTCAGCAAGCTATCCTCATACGAAGTGCGGTTTTTGTGCCTAAAAACGGCGCTAGCGAGGTGTTTATCCAAGCCGGTGCGGGCATCGTCATAGACAGTGTGGGCGAGAACGAATACAAAGAAATTTGCAAAAAACGCGCCTCGGTGCTAAATGTATTTAAAAATAACGCAAGGGAAACTCATACATGATACTTCTGATAGACAACTACGACAGCTTCGTATTTAACGTCGAGCAATACATCAAAGAGCTAACCGACGAAGAGGTCATAAGCGTAAGAAACGACAAGATCACGCTTGAAGAAATTCGCAAGCTAAATCCAAGCAAGATCGTGCTGAGCCCGGGACCTAAACATCCAAAAGACAGCGGAATTTGTCTTGAAATTTTAAAAAGCGATCTAAACGTGCCTATTTTGGGAATTTGCCTTGGACATCAGGCGATCGGACTAGTAGGCGGTGCAGTCATAAAGCGTCTTGAAAAGCCGTTTCACGGCAAGACTTCATTTATCGATGTGCTTGAAGAAAGCCCGCCTTTTGAAGGATTGCCGGCCAAATTTGAGGTTATGCGCTACCACTCGCTTTATGTTGATGAATTGCCGTCAAATTTAAAACCGCTTGCGATCAGCGATGATGGTGTAATAATGGCGCTTCGCGAAGTTAATCGCCCCGTTTTTGGCATACAGTTTCACCCTGAAAGCTACTTCACGCAATACGGTAAAAAGATAATCGAAAATTTTCTAAACTTTAAAAGCGAAGCCAAAATACAAGAGAGCGAACCTGCGAATTTCAAGAGGTTTTTAATCAAGCTTCAAGATAACGTCGGACTTGACGATAGGGATTTTGAGCAAATTTGCGCGCTGATAGCTTCAAAGGATTACGAGATAACGCAGCTTGCAGCGCTTTTGGTGCTAATTAGCGAAAAGAGTCTTTATCCAAAGAGTCTTGCAAGCCTCGTTAAGAACATCTTAAAATACTCCCAAACCTACCGCGACGCTTCGCCGATGATAGATCTGTGCGGAACGGGTGGCGATGGGCTTAAGACGATAAATATCTCAACTGCGGTTTCGTTTATCCTTGCAAGCCTTGGCGTTAAAGTCGCAAAGCACGGCAACAAGGCGATTTCAAGCAGATCTGGCAGCTCGGATGTGCTTGAAGGCATAAATTTAACCATGTCAAATTCACTAAGCACCCTAAGAGAGCTGCTTGATGAGAAAAATTTAGCCTTTTTCCATGCGCCGTTTTTTCATCCGCTAGTTGCCGAGGTCAAAGAGGTGCGAGCACGCCTTGGCATAAGGACGGTGTTTAACGTGCTCGGGCCTATGCTAAATCCAAATTTAAGCCTTAAGAACCAACTTGTAGGCGTATATCACAAGCCTGTTTTAAAGCTTTATGCGCAGACTTTAAAGCTACTTGGACGCGAGCATGCGCTAGTGGTGCGCGGCGAGGACGGTCTTGATGAAATAAGCTTGTGCGATGAGACAAAGATAATCGAGCTTAAAAACGGCGAAATTTACGAATACTCCGTAACTCCGGAGCAGTTTGGCTTTAAGCGAGCATTTCACAGCGAGATAGAGGGTGGGACTCCCGAAGAAAACGCACAAACTTTGGTTAAAATTTTAAAAGGCGAGGAAAGAGGAGCGAAATTTGATATAGTCGTGCTAAACGCGATGTTTGCGCTTTATACGGCAAATTTCGTCGCAAACCCGACGGACGCAAAAGCCGTTATAATCAAGGCGATTGATAGCGGGCAAGTTTATGAGTATTTTAAAGATTATATCGGGGCAAAATCATGAAAACAGAGCTTAAAATTTGCGGTATCAAAAGCGAGGACGAGGCTAAAAGCGTGCTTGAACTCGGAGTAAAATTTATCGGCGTAATCCTTGCAAAAAGCCCAAGGCAAGTGGATATCAAAACCGCTCGGCAAATAGCGAATTTAGCTCATAAATTCGGTGCAAAATGCGTAGGGGTATTTGTCGGTGCAAGCGAGTGCTCTTTAACGTCAAGAGGCGAGCAAAGCAGTTGTGAGATAATGGAAATTTGCGAATTTGCAGGACTTGACGTGGCTCAAATTTACGGAGAGATAAGCGAAAATTTATATGCGAATTTAAATGATCTTGGCGTAAGCGTTTGGAAAGTTTTAAGCGTAAAAGACAAACTTATCGCCACAAACGAACCACATGATTTGGTGCTTTATGATTATAAAGGCGAAAATTTAGGCGGAAACGGAGCAAGTTTTAACTGGGAAATTTTAAAAGACCTAAAGCCTTTTAGTTTCGCATTAGCAGGCGGTATAGACGAAACAAACGCGTTTGAAGCGCTTAAATTTAAGCCTAAAATTTTGGATATAAACTCACGAGTCGAAGATGAAAACGGAATAAAAGAGCCTATTAAAATTGAGCGGATTTTACAGCTAATTATTTTGCAACAAAATTACAATCTGTAGTTATATCCAATAAATCAATAAAATGTTGCTCATTAATATGTTTCTTTAATCCAAGCTTAAAAGTAGCTTGATTTGAATAAAATAAATCATAGTGATGCTCCGGATGCACATTCGGCATATCTTTTGCTCTATACTCTTCATAAGTCTTTTTATCAACATCGTATCTAATATAGCCGTCTTCCAGAAGTATAAGATCTCGCAATATAGTAAAAAAGCAAATATCGCTATCTATTGAAGTATCTTCAAAAGCTTCCATGAAGGTATATATATCCTCTGATATAAACTTTTCACTCTTGATGATCTCTAGTATTTTAGTAACAATATAATAATTAATTTCTATGGATTTATAATAAATTTTTAGCTCTTTATCATTAAAATCAATAGAAAAAGGAAAATACACAGAAAAATATTTTCCCTCAGTAAAGAAAAATATTCTGCTCATCTTATTTTTATGCAAAATTATTTTGCCTGCATAGTTGCATTTTTTATTTTCATAAGACAATATGTATCTAATAGTCTCCATAAATAGCTGAATAATATGCTTTTTGCTATCAATTCTAAAAAAGAAGTTTTCGATAAAATTTTCATATATATGAAATTCTTTTTGTACTTTCATCACAATATAATCTTATGACTTAATTTTTTTAATAAATTCTTTGATTTTATCTTTATCAAATTTGCGTTCATTGGATTCATTTTCAAATTCTATATTAATGTGCCTTGTAAGCTTTTTTCTATCTTTTGAATCTATTTTTAATTCATTAAAGATATTTATTAACAATTCATCAAAAGACATATTCATCTCTTCTTTAACTTTAATTATAGTTTTTCTAATCTGCTCTTTTTCTTCTTCTGTAGGTTCAACTGTTTTTATGCGCTTTTCATTATTAATAATCTCTAAGCCTTTATTTTGCAATTCTATATTCTCATTATTGTAATCCTCAATAAACAAATAAGACTTGATAAAAGATCTAGTTAGCATAGTATATAAACTATTTCTATATCTATAATTATTTTCCAATCTTTTAGTCACACAAATAACAAATGGAAACTCGAGCCCTTTAACATTATTTCTATTGCTAATAAATAACTTATTTTCTATTTTTTCTTTACTTTCATAAGCTCTATTAATATCCCAACCAATTTCACTTTGTATTGCAAACGCTAGTCTATCTATTATTTCATAAATATTTTTACTATCATCCAAACAAATTATAGCTATATCATCTGGTTTTAGTGTATTATTTTCTAATTGAATTTGTTTTATAGTATTTAATATATTATTTTTTGTATATTCTTTTATTTCAACACTAGGAATATTTTCTAAATCCAATTCATCAAATCTTCTTATTGGCTCTCTAGACAAATAAAAATTGCCCTTCTCTCTCTTGATATTATATCCGCATATTCTCCAATAATCATCAGATAGCCAATTTAGCTTTTTACTCTCAAAAAGACCCATGCCTATAGCCTGAGCAAACATTAAAGTTCTTGGATCTGTTCTATAACATCTATTAAGCACTATATCTACATTAAGCTCTGTATCACTTATATTATCAAATATGTCCTGAAATACATCGCCTGCTATATAAACTTTATGTCGCGTTATTTTCTCACATAATTCAAAAAATATATCAGGAAAATCTTGCCTTTCATCAACCAGAATATAATCAAATGCATAGCTAAAATCTTCAATATGCTCTATATATTTCAACGCTTTGCTAAAAATTGTTTCATAATCATGCCCTTGTTTAAAATTTAAAAATGGTATTTTATAAAAATCGCAAATATAACTATATAATCCGGAATTTTTATCACTACCTGACCCCCATGCATGATTAACCCAAAGTTGATTATTCCAATCTATCTGTTTTTCAACTTTCATAAAGTTAAAAAATTCAGGAATTCTATTTTTTAAATTATTAGCCAATGCTATATTGTGACAGGTAAAAAATATTTTCAAATATTCTTTAGAGCCATATAATTCTTTCAGCTTGTGCAGAAGCAGCTCTGTTTTTCCTGTTCCTGATAATCCTTGTATAAAAACGGATTTATTATCAAATTCTTTATATATGAAACGAGTTTGCTGACCGTCAAATAAAACTATATTTTTCTTAATTTTATCAAGTATTGTTTTTGGTACATCGACTCCTATTTTTTCTATATTATTTATACTGCCTATAAGAAGAGAAATTAATAACTGATTTTTTCTTTGTAGCTCATTTGATAAAATATTATTAATTAACAAATCGTTAATTTGTGTATTTTTATCATATTTTTCTTTATGTGTTAAATGTTTTTTCCACTCCCTTGGTCTTCCTATATGTTCCTTATATTTAAATTTATCAGATAATGAACTCAAATCCTCTATAAAATCATCATAATACTCCTCAAATTCATCTTCATTATTAGCCAAATCTAAAAATATAACTTTATGCTTAGGAGAAAGAATAACTATTGCATTCTCCTCGTAGCGATAGTTATATTTATTTTCCCCCAATGGCTTATTTATTATATAAACTTGCTCTGTTGGATTTTCATTACAATATTTTTCTATCTTTTCAAGAAACGTCGAATTATTATCATTTTTGTCAACATGACTATAAAATAAACTCTTTTCCATAAAATATACTCTTTTAGAAAAAATTATTTAAAAAGTAAACATTTTATATTATCTTCATAATTCTTTATTTTCTATAAAAAACAAAAGTATTAATCTTATAAAATTTTAGATATTATTTTACACAATAAGCAATTCAAAACTAAAGAGGTAAGCAATGAACACTAAAGCATATTTTGGCAAATTTGGCGGGCAGTTCGTGCCTGAAACGGTTATGTTTGCGCTTGAAGAGCTTGAAGAGGCTTACGAAAAGATAGCTGGTACGCAGGAGTTTAAAGACGAGCTTAACGATCTGCTAAAGCACTACGTCGGTCGCCCTAGCCCGCTTTATCACGCAAAGCGACTAAGCGAGCATTACGGACATGAAATTTATCTAAAACGCGAAGATCTAAACCACACCGGCGCTCATAAGATAAACAATGCTCTCGGTCAAGCCCTATTAGCTAAAAAAATGGGCAAAAAAAAGCTCTTAGCCGAAACGGGAGCGGGGCAGCACGGAGTAGCGACTGCGACTGCTGCGGCACTTCTTGGGCTAGAATGCGATGTGTATATGGGCGCAACCGATGTAGCGCGCCAGCAACTAAATGCCTTTAGAATGGATCTGCTCGGCGCAAAGGTTGTAAGCATTCACGACGGCTTAAAAACGCTTAAAGAGGCTACAACCGCAGCGATTCAAGCGTGGGTAAATGAGATAGAAAGCAGCTTTTACGTCATAGGCTCTGCCGTGGGTCCGCACCCTTATCCAAAGATCGTGCGCGAGCTTCAAAGCGTCATCGGTAGCGAGACAAAAGAGCAGTTAAAAGAATACGGAGTAAAAGCCGACTACATAATAGCTTGCGTAGGCGGCGGAAGCAATGCGATAGGAATTTTTAGCGGATTTTTAGAAGATATTAGCGTAAATTTAGTAGGCATAGAAGCGGCCGGTCTTGGAGCGGATACTCCATATCACGCAGCCACGCTTACCAAAGGGCGCGAAGGTATCATACACGGCATGAAGACTATCGTGCTACAAGATGACTTCGGCATGATAGCGCCCGTACATAGTATCTCGGCGGGTCTTGACTACCCAGGAGTGGGTCCTGAGCATGCGCACCTGCACGATATAAAGCGCGTAAAATATCAAGCCGTAAGCGATGATGAGTGCATAAACGCGCTTCGTCTTACAAGCCGCCTTGAAGGCATAATCCCTGCGATAGAAAGCTCACATGCGCTTGCGTATTTAGAAAAACTATGTCCGAATTTAGATAAAAAAAGCGTTATCGTAGTAAACGTATCGGGCAGAGGCGATAAAGATATGAACACGGTAATGAGCTATGAGAAAGGAAAAATTTATGGCTAAGATATCCAAAGCCTTTGAGGGCAAAAAAGCAAACATCGGCTACATAGTAGCGGGCTATCCGAGCATTGAGCACACGCGCGAATTTTTACTAAATTTAGACGCTAGCTCGCTTGATCTGCTTGAGCTTGGAATTCCTTACTCAGACCCGCTGGCAGACGGCAAGCTTATAGCCGAAGCAAGCTTTGAAGCGGTAACAAACGGCGTAAATACCGAGAGAATTTTTAGCCTTCTTGAAGAGTACAAGCAAAGCGTAAATAAGCCGCTTGTCTTTTTGGTTTATTACAATATCATTTTCGCTTACGGAGTGGAAAAATTCATCGCGCGCTCAAGCGATGTCGGCATAAGCGGATTTATCATACCCGATCTGCCCTTTGAAGAGAGCGAAGAGGTAAGCGGGCTATGCTCTAAATTCGGGCTTGATCTGGTGCCATTAATAAGCGTTACCTCGGCTCACAGAACGGATAAAATTTTAAGCATTGGATCAGGATTTATCTATGCTCTTGGCGCGGTAGGAGTAAGCGGATCGCAGCGAGCTAGCATAGATAGGCTTAAGAATTTAGTCTCAGATTTAAAGCAAAAGAGCGATTTGCCCGTAGCCGTAGGCTTTGGCGTGAAAAACAGCTCTGACGTTATCGAGGTGAAAAGCTTTGCAGACGGAGCGATAATCGGCACCGAAATCGTCAAGCTAACGGCTAAATTTAAGGGCAAAGAGCTTATGCGCGAGATCGAAAAGCTTTTTTGATTTAGGCTAAATTCCATAAATTTTAAGTATAATTAGCACTATTTAGCACTTTAAGGATAGTAGATGTTGGAGGTTGTTGAGCTTGGCGTAAAGCATCTTTGTAATGAAATTTTAGGCTACGAAGTAAGTTCGGCAAGCACTACAAAGGGTGAATTTTACGGTTCGGCGCTACCGATTTATAAGGGCAAAAGCGAGTTTCATTTTTATCTTTATTTTAAAAAAGATACTTTAAATCACTTTGCAAAAATTTTATTAGGTAGCGATAAGCTTAACGAAGACGATCTGAGCGATCTTTGCAAAGAGGTTGCAAATTTGATCGTAGGATACTCTAAAAATTTGCTAAACGAGAAGGAAAACGGCGCTTATAAACTTGGAACGCCTGAGTATTTGGGGCGTATAGAAAATTTTAAAATCAAACTTGAAGATAAGAGAATTTATAAGATAAAAAACAGAACTTTTCAGATAGGGTACAAGAAAGCATGAGTGCAGATATTGAGCAAATAGCCGATGCAGGCGGACTTTTTAAAAGCTATGACGAGCTTATGGATATCAGTGTAGATTTTATATCCGAGCTTGGAACGACGACTATTAGCGTACGTGAGCTGCTTAAGCTTGAAAACGGCTCGGTAATCGATCTTGAAAAGCCTGCAGGAGAGAGTGTCGAGCTTTTTATCAACAATAGAATTTTCGGAAAAGGCGAAGTGATGGTATATGAGAAAAATTTAGCCATCCGTATCAATGAAATTCTTGACTCCAAATCGGTAATTCAGTATTTCAAAAGAGAGCAGTTATGAGAATTTTAAGCGCGATTTTTGCCTTAGCTATCTCTTTATTTGCATCAAATTTACTCACTTACAACATCTACGAAAGAAGCGATAGAGTAGATATTATGCTTAGCTTTGACGCGCCTTATGAGGGAAATATCTTTCAAAAACATGAAAACGATATGACTATGCTGATATTTAATGCGCTAAATTTCGATCAGGTAGTCGATAAAAATATAAATTCTAAAATTTTGCAAGAAATTTACATAGAGCCAAAACAAAATAGCGTAGTCTTGAGCCTAAAAAGCAGCTCAAACGTCGCAGTTACGGCATCAAAGACAACTGATGGATTTGGTCTTAGAGTAAGAGTAACCCAAACGGCTTTAGGCTCAGCCGAAAATGAAAACAGACTAAGTAGCGTTCAGATAAATGCTCCAAGCCCTATCCCGTCTCAAAGCGAAGAGAGCTTGGTCGGAGCAAGGTATTATATGGTGATCGGCGTGCTCTTTGCGCTTCTTATAACTCTTTTTATCATCAAAAGAGCCATCAAGGCAAAAGGCGGCATACCCTATGCAAAAGCGCCGAAATTTGCAAATCTCTTTAGTAAAAATAAAAACGGCGGCGTTGAGGTGCTTTACGAAAAGCCGCTTGATAGGCTTAACAAAGTAATGCTCTTAAGTCATATGAATAAAAAATACCTCGTACTTGTAGGAAATTCCAATGTCTTGCTTGATAAATTCGGCGAAGACAGGATAGAAAACGAAGATGATTTTGAAGCGTTTTTTGAAGAGAACAAACGAAAACTCGGGCAGTTTTTAGAAGAGCGCCAAAACTCGCTAAGCGCTTATAAGGATAAGGCTAGTAAGGATTAAGCCTAGTTGGCGATTTGGAAATTTACAAGATTAAAAGCGATTTTTTGCAATCTTGATGTCTCACAAAAATCAAATTAAAATCCATTATAAAATGACTAACAAGAGCCTTGGTATATTACTTGAAATTAATGTAGCTTCTAGCGATAAAAGATAGTTGTGGTAGACTAAACATAATAGGCAAATTTGGATTGGATATCTTAGTCTGTATACAATCACAAAAAGAAAACTTTGTGCCGCGAATCCGAAAAAGAAAATTAAAAAACGCTTAAATGACTTAAAAATCTTAAACAAAAATCAGCGCAAAGGTAGCAGGTTTTGCGATCTTTTTTAAGCTCTCTTTCGCCATAAAATTTTCTTTTGCGCCGCTAATTTGCAAAGTATGATTTATAAACTCGAATTTAAGCTTTTTATGCGTGCAGTTAATATCTAAATTTTTAGCCAAATTTAGCATAAAACTAAGCCATCTAACAGTATCTTCACTAGGAAGCAGGCTTTTAAATTTTTCAAATTCGCCTAAATTTTTCTTGCCGTTCATACCGATAATAGTAGCAATAAGACTCTTTTGTTCATGCGAAAATCCGTAGTTTAGAGCATTTATCACGAAATTTGACGAGTTTATATGCTCGCCGTAAAACCCAAGACATCCGCCTATATTATAAAGTTTAGCCGCCACCTCAAGCTCTCGCGCAAATTTATCATCAATCCCGTGCAGAGGCTTTAGCGATTCAAATATATCTTTTGCATACTTTACTACAGACTTATTTGAAGTGTCTAAAAATCGATCCTGCAAGCTCTTTACGCTTGGGTTGAAATTCGGCGGAAATTTCTTGCTTGGACGCAAAAGATCACTTAGATAAACGCCTTCTCTAAGTCCGGCTCCGCTAGTATAAACGCGCTCACAGTCAAGACGCGAAACGATACTTAAAAATATAAACGCACCCTCTCTAATCGTATCAAAACGATCCTTTTTGACGTAAAATTTAGCCAGATCAAGCACGCTAGCTTCGGTTAAATCCTTGATAAAGCCCTTGTAGTCGCTAAATTTGTAGCTAAAGTTATGCACGCTTTTTAGCGCGTAGTTTTGCATCTGCATTATGCAGTTTGATATGGCTCTGAGGCTTCCGCCTATGGCTACGACATTTTTGGACTTAAAGCTTTGCGGAAGTTGCTTTAAAACATCTTTCATGAAGCCATCAAGCCCTTTTAGATTTTTCTTATCAAAAAACAGCTCTTTAAGCCTAACTGTGCCCACATCAAGAGAGATGCTTTCAAGTATCTTGCCGTCTTTTACCAGCGCAAGCTCGGTTGAGCCACCACCGATATCGATAGTAACAAACTCATCAAGCGGCTCAAGCAAATTCAAAGCCGCTATCGCTCCGAAATTCGCCTCATCAACACCCTTTACTACCTTTAAATTTAGCCCCAAATTTCGCTTTACCAGCTTTATAAACTCATTTGCATTAGGTGCGTCTCTAAGGGCTGAAGTCCCCATACAAAAGACTTTATGACACTTATAACTCTTTGCGATATTTTTAAACTCGCCAAGTGCGTCAAGAGCCTTTTTCATAGATTTTTCGCTTATCGCTCCGCCGTCTTCATAAGCGCCCTCTCCGAGCCTTACTTTCATCTTAAATTCGCCCGGTATATAAAAAGCGTACCTTGAAGTCTTTTCAAATATCGCCATTCTCATAGAGTTTGAGCCAAGGTCTATAACGGCGGTTCTCTTAGCCATTGTTCGCCCTTTTTTGAGTTAAATTTAGGCTAAATTTTATCTTTTTATTTTTCATTTTTTGCTATCTTTTTAAATTTATTCTTTATATTTTTTCCGATCGGTAAAACAAGCGTGGAAACAGCTCCGCTAACGCCATCTGTTCGGTTTTTGATACTAACGCTTCCACCAAGCGCTTGAGCCGCACCTTTGGCTAAAAATAGTCCAAGCCCTGCTCCGCCCTTGTCACCAAATCGCTTAAACGGAGCAAAAAGATCCTTGCTTTCGTCAATGCCTATACCCTCATCGATAACTTCAATCACAAATTCGCTCTCTTTAAGCCTTGAAACAAGGGTTATGGTTGATTTTGGCGGTGAAAATTTAATTGCATTTTGGACAAAATTTTGCACAACGTGAGTTAGTAGCGTAGGCTGAAGCGTCATATGAAGCGAGGCGGGAGAAAGATCGGTGGAGATGTCTTTATCATCGCCACGAGCTAAAATTTTAAAATTATTCGCCATTTCGTTTAAAAACTCGATGATATCAATGTTTGTCGCCTCTTCAAATTGCGCACCCTCTTGACGACCTATCTCAAGGATAGAGCCTATCATCTTGTTCATTGAATTTATCGATTCGTTATTGTTTTTAAGCGCTTCTATGTAGCGCTCAGGCTCCCTTGGCTTAATAAGCGTAACTTCGTTTTTGGTTTTCATAACCGCAAGCGGAGTTTTAAGCTCGTGTGCAACCCCTATAAAAAGCTCTTTTTGATACATTACGAAAGTTTGGATTCGCTCTATTAAGCGGTTTATACTCTTGCCAAGCGGCTCAAATTCGGAAGGAATTTCATCTAGACTAACCTCTTTTAAAAACCTCTCGTTAAGTTGGCTTAGCTTAAAGCTTAAAATTTTAATAGGCACCAAAAGCATTCTGGATAAAAACAGGGCGTAAAAAAGCACCAGTAAGATAGAGGTCGCATTGACGATTAAAATATCAATCAAAATTTGATCTATCAGCTTGCTTTGCTGAGTTGTCTCTTTAGTAAGAGTTATATGCGTATTTTCAACGTATGGATAATAAAGCTTTAAATAAGTTTTTTTGCCTATTTTTTCATTTACGAAGTAAGGATTTTTAGCCTTGAGCTCTTCATTTATGATTTTTATTTGAGTTGAGTTGTCGTTTAGTGTCATGTACTCAAAGCCTTCTCTCATCTTAGCTAAATTTGAGCTTGTGGAGATAAGTTTGGCTTCATACATTAAGGATTGCGAGATGCTTTCATATATCGTTACTTTTATATAGTGATAAAGCATCACTGAAATGATAAGAATTAGCATCGTTGAAGCCGATGCTAATTGCAGTATAAATCTAGTTCTTAAGCTTTTTTTGGAAAGCAAAATCGATATCCGCGTCTTCTAACGGTTTCTATCGTGGAGATATTTAGCGGTTTATCCATTTTTTGGCGAATTTGGTTGATGGCAACTTCGATTACGTTTGGAGTAACTAGCTCAGGCTCCTCCCAGATAGCATCTAGTAGCTGCTCTTTAGATACGATTTGATCGGAGTGGCGAGCAAGGTGAGTTAAAACCTCAAACGGCTTGCCTTTTAACTCGATATCTTGACCAAGATATGTGATTTTTTCCTCATCCGGATCAATTATAAGATCATCAATCTTGATTACATTAGTTCCGCCAAATCTAAGTCTTGCTTCGATTCTTGCCACAAGCACGTCAAAGTCAAAAGGCTTTTTAATATAATCATCAGCGCCTACTCTAAATGCCTTAACTTCGCTCTCTTTGTCATCTTTTGCAGAAAGCACAACTACAGCCGTGCGAGGTGATTTGCTCTTTATGATACTGATTAGATCTACGCCGTCACCGTCAGGAAGCATCCAATCGGTAAGCACTAAGTCATAATTTCTAATTCCGATATAATACTCAGCGTCTTTAAAATTCTCAGAGCTATCCGTCTGATAGCCAAATTCCTGCAAACCTTCAGCAATCGTTTTATTTAACGTTACTTCATCTTCTACTATTAAAATTCTCATTTTATTAATCCTTGGGGGTGTAAATTTTGTAGATTGTAGCATAAATTAAGCGAGATTTCAAGATACTTTAAAAAAAATTTAATATTCAAGCTCTATCTTCGCTCCTACCAATACGTTTTTTAAAATTTCGGTTTTTAAAATTTCCATTTTTAAAAATTTTAAACCGCTAAATTTTTCTTTTAATTTTTGACTGCAAATTTCAAGAGAATTTTCAACGGTTTGAAATTTAAATTCCTTATAAACCGACTCGATAAATTCAATCACTTCAACATAATCTATAAAATCTTTGCTTGCAAATTCGGCATTTATCCTAACCTTTTGCGGATTTGTTCGCTCAAATTCAAACATACCGATAATAGTTTCAAACTCATAATCCTTAATAAGCGTAGTTATCATATCACTTTGCTCTCTTGGCCGCTAAATAGCCTTTTAATGTTTGGAATATGCTTGTAAAATACTACAAAAGCGATTATAAAAATCGGTGCGTACGAATTGATTTCAGGAATTTGCGGATGAATGATAAAAGATGAAACGATAAGCGCAAGTAGCGCGCTAAGCGAAGCAAGAGATGAAATTTTAAGCACGCGCCCCACTACAAACCAAACAGCAAGCGCGATACAAATTTCTATCGGTAAAAATAGTGCCAGAACTCCTGCTCCGGTAGCTACACCCTTGCCACCTTCAAATTTCAAAAAAGGAGAGTAGCAATGTCCGATAACCGCAAGAACCGCCATAGCCCAAAGAGTAGCATCGCTTAAGCCCGCAAATTTGGCTATAAGGATAGGCAAAACGCCCTTTAAGACATCAAGCACGACAGTTAAAACAGCTATTTTTTTGGCAAGCTTGGGATCTTTTTGCTTTAAAACGCGAAGCACATTGGTCGCTCCGATACTTTTGCTACCCTCATCTTTGATATTTACATTTGCAAAAATTTTAGCCAGTATAAGCCCGAAAGGAATTCCGCCAAGCAGATAAGCAAGTATATAAGCTATAATATTTTCATTCATTTTTTTTCCTGAGTTTATTTAAAAATATTATAGTAGTTAAATTTCTCTGATTTTCTTATAAATTTAAAACCGGCAGAGAGAATTCTCCGCGGTATTAGCTAAAATCCGTTTGTATGTCGGTGTCGATTTTTATGGAAAATGTAGCATCAGATTCAGAAACGAGATCGTTTTGAGGTGATTTACTATGCTTAACAACCAAATCAGATAAATCATGCTTACTTAAAATACCGATTGAGTTTTGATAATCCGTAAATAAATCATTCGGAGATACTTTTGCCAAAACATCCTTGCCATTAATCTCAAGCCCTTCGCTAACTTGTTTTAGTCTTTCCACCTCATTGAAATCAAGCACAGTGTCATCGCCTATAGAAACCGTCATATCATTCATAGAAATATCACTGAAAAACAAATTTAAAAAATCTTGAATAGAACTTAGTTGTACATTTGATTCGTTACCAAATGACTCGGACAAAACAACACTCTGATCTATTTTTAATAAATCCCCGCCAGCCAAACTTACTTTAACATCATTAAATTCAAATGATATCTTGTCATTTTCAGAGTTTGTTATTACCGTATCGCCTAGTTTTAGACTGTCATTGACGGTCAAAATTCTTTCCTCTTCACCACTATCTTTTACCGATACATTGCCGATAATCTCTTTTACAATTCCTTTATCAAGCATAAAAATCCTTATTTTCTATTTTTGACGTTATTGTAGTAAAAAATAAGGCTTTAGTGTATTGTACTTTGGTACGATAAGGGTTATCGCCAGAGGATAACTACCTTTTCATCGTATATATCACTATTTTTTGGAGAAATTTCTATCTCGTTTATGTCGATATTTTTTACATCGTTTTTCTCTTTTAGCTTGCCGGTCTCTTCTTCAAATTTAGCCATTAAGGCTTCTATATCCGCGTTTATTTCAGCTACGGTTTGTTCGCTAAGTTTTACATCATCACGCTCTTTTAGGATTTTGTTTGCGCTTTTTGCAGAACTTGCCACCTTACTCAAATTTGTGCGACTTAGCAAATTTCTACCAAAGATTGCTCCTATTATGCTTGTCCCTACACTAATAGCAGCTTCAAGCCCCTTTGACTTAACCTCTTTTTGCTCTTTGTCTAATTTTAACAAGGCTTTATTTAGCTTATCTTCAAGCTTAGCCTTTTCTTTTTGAAATTTCTCGGTAAGTTTTGCCGTCTCATCTTCTAAAATTTCATTACACTTATCGCTTAATCTTAGATAAAATTCCTCCCTGCTCTCACTTGGAGACGAATTTAGTCCAAGAGCGCTAAAAAGACTAAGTTTTACATTTCTATAAACATAATCTTTAAAATTTTTACTTACCGCCTTAAAGTCTTTTGCGTTGGTTATCATAGCGGGCAACTGAGCAAAGGACACCTTACCGCTTGGCTCGCCGACAGTAGCTATGCGTATATCCTGCGCCGCCTCACTCCAATCAATCTCGTTTTGCTCCTCATCGAGCCTATAAAGAAAACTCACTTCCTTGGTGTGATCAAGCCCCTTTTTAGCGTCATAAAACCTCACTTTGGCTTTAGCGTAAAGATAACCTTCAAGCTCATCGCTATTTGATGCGTAAATTTGCTCAATCTGCGGTGAGATTATAGGTTTAGCGCTAGTTTTTGAGCTTTTAATTTTCTGGCTTAAACTATCAGATTGAGCCTTTTTGTCTTGCATCAAATTTGAAATTTGCTCGCGACTCAAAGGTCCCTTTAGATAGCTTAGCGCCCATCTGGTTGAGATAACGCTAAGCCCGTCTTCGTGAATGTTTTTAACCAAGAAATTTCGCTTGGCTAAATTTGAGATTAGATCCTCTATCTCTTTTTTATCCATGTCCGAGCCTGAAATTCCCGTCATGCCGTCAATGACACGAGCTTTATCTTGGGCGGTTTGAAGTCTGCCGATAAACCATGTTCCGATATTGCTAAGACCTTTATAATCAAGATCAACAGGGTTTTGCGTGCTTAAGATAACGCCCAGTCCGTGCGCGCGAGCCTGCTTTAAAAGTGTAAGCATCGGAGTTTTTGAAGGAGGATTGCCGTTTGGCGGAAAGAAGCCAAAAATTTCATCCATATATAAAATCGCCCTAAGCGAGCTTGTTCCCTCGGTCTTTCTCATCCAAGCGATGATCTCATTAAGCAAAAGTGTCACGAAAAACATGCGCTCGCTATCTTTAAGGTGTGAGATAGTAAAGACATTGCAACGCGCCTTGCCGTTTTTATCAAACAGCATCTTGCCTATATCTAGGCGCTCGCCGTTTAGCCAAGCCTTAAAATCAGGGCTTGCAAGAAGAGTGTTTATCTTTATGGCAAGCTTCATGCGCTCGCTTGAAGGGTAAAATTTCTCCACATCAAATACGCCTATTTTCGCAAATGGCGGAGTTGCGATAAAACCTATGAGCTCTTCAAGTGTAACGTCTGAGTTTTCTTTAAATTTGTGAGTAAAGATATTTGATATGAGCAAATGTTCTTTGGAATTTACATCGTTATCAACACCTATAAGCGATAAAATCGAGCTTGCAAGCGAGCTTACATACTCGCTAAATTCCTCTTCGTTATCCATATAAGGACAAGCAAAATCGCCAAGCAGAGCCACACCGACTCCCGCAGAGCTCTTTGGAGTGTAAATTTTAAGCTCTACGCTATCTTTGAAAGTTTTTACGCGCTCTAAACTTTGAAACGAATTCTCTATACCTTTTTTCCAAGTTTGGCTCTCATTTTGCGCAAATTCCTCTACGCGTAATCCCTTGTTTTGAGCCTCGCTTTCTTCTATATAAGGCAAGAAATCCTCAGCCTTCATCTCCTCAAAAGCAAGCGCTAAATTCGTCATATCACCCTTTGGATCGATGATGATAGAAGGGATATTATCTATACAAGCCTCTTCTAAAATCGTTATGCCAAGACCTGTTTTGCCGCTTCCGGTCATACCGATAATCGCCGCATGGGTCGTTAAGTCTTTATTTTTATATAAAAACGGCTCTTTATCCTTAAGTCCCACATAAAACAGTTTTAAATTTTCTTGTATAGTTTTCATAAATTTTACTTTTCTTTAAAATTAATCAATTTGAGACTGTAATTCCTTTATGGTATCTCTAACTCTTTCATTTGAAAATTTTGCTATATCCACTTGTATGGATTGACCTGCAATAATCTGACAACAATATCTCACTGCGCCTCGATATACCAAGTCGGCAATCAATTTCAACTCTATACCTATACTTAATATATCTTTAGAAGAATTTATTTCAAGGTCAAATTCGGACATAATAGGATTTTTCTTATCAAAAGGCGCGCACTCTGTGCTTACTATACCAAGCCCGCCCTCAGAAATATCGTACAAATTTCCCTTTACTTCAAAATTGTTTTGTCTTAATACAACTCTTGTATATCTATTAGGATGAACACGCTGATACTTTCTTAAATTCGCGTGCAAATTTGGCATATAAATAAAATTTTTTAAAGCAACTGTAGAGTTTGATATGTCCACGCTAACAATATCTGCTTTTAAATTTTCAGAAAAATTTTCATCTTTCACTATAAATGCATTTCTTTCCTCTTTTATTGCTAAAATTTGCAATAAAGTAGTTTTGCATACGACTATATCATTTTCAATAGATAAAATTTGACCGAAACACTCAATTTTTACACCGTTGTACAAGTTTAAAAAGTGCAAGAAACCGTCGTTTTTCATAATATTTTCAAGAATATCAAGAGATCTTTTAAGGATAATTGAGCCACCATAGCTACTATAATTTTTATTATTCACATTACTTCCTTAAATTTATTAATTGAAAGATAAAGTCTATTCAAAATTATAGTGAAATTTTTTAATTTTTAAAAATATAATAGTTCAAGTATGAAAAATTAGGATCAATCAAATTTAAGTATCAATGTAATTTCTAAAATTTAGGGGCGAATTTAGCCCCTAAATTTATATCAAGTCCTATAACTTGTCGCAGTTATTAGCTAGGTAATCAGCAACTCCGGCGGTGTCAGCTTTCATGCCTTTATCGCCCTTGTTCCAACCAGCAGGGCAAACTTCTCCATGCTCGTTAGTAAATAGCATAGTATCAACCATTCTTATCATCTCGTCGATATTTCTTCCAAGTGGCAAGTCATTTATAACCGCATGGCGAACCTTACCGCATTTGTCGATCAAAAATGATCCGCGAAGAGCAACTCCAGCCTCTTCGATAAGCACGTCAAATCCTTTTGATATAGCGTGATTTGTATCAGCTACGATCGGGAAGCGAACTTTGCCTATGCCACCTTTATTTACAGGTGTTTCTTTCCATGCAAAGTGTGAGAATTGATTGTCTGTTGAAACTGCTATAACCTCGATACCGCGAGCTTTAAATTCATCATATCTTTTATCAAACGCTATTATCTCGCTTGGACAAACAAAAGTAAAGTCCATCGGGTAGAAAAATACCACCGCGCCCTTATCTCCTATATTTTTATATAGGTTAAAATCATCTACGATCTCATTGTTTCCTAAAACCGCTGCAGCCGTAAAGTCAGGCGCTTGTTTTGTTACTAACATTATATGTCTCTCCTTGTAATAATTTTTATTAATGGCTAGATTGTATCATTTATTATTTAAATTACAGTTAAATTTTATATTTTAAATTTGCTATTAAACAGAAATTTATAAATTTAAACCCTTGAAATAAATTTTATTTTTTATATCAAATTTACTAATATTTTGATATCGTTACAAAAATTTTTAAACCCAAGGAGAAAATATGTCAGTAAAAATTACAGATATTTGCATAAGCTGCGGCTCTTGTATAGACGAGTGTCCGGTAGAAGCCATAGTAGATGATAGCGATAACCCGACAGGAGAAGATATATACTACGTATATGCCGATAAATGCGTTGAGTGCGTAGGACACAACGACGAACCGGCTTGCGCTTCAGCCTGTCCGACCGACGGTTGTATCGTATGGGATATGCCTTACGAAGGACAGCCGTCACGCGATGAGATAAGCTCTGATATGAGAAAAAGCGCAACTCCTGTTATAGCTTAAATTTCAATAAGCCTGTTTTAGCAGGCTTATTTTGTTTTTAATATTTTTTTTGATATAATCCCCAACTCTTGAAAAAAATCAACAACACAAGGAAATTTGATGCAACAAACACTTTCTATCATTAAGCCTGATGCTGTAAAAAAAGGTGTGATCGGCAAGATAGTCGATAGATTTGAGAGCAACGGACTAAGAATCGCAGCTATGAAGAAATTAAGACTTAGCAAATGCGACGCTAAGGCATTTTATGCGGTTCATAAAGAAAGACCTTTCTTTAACGATTTGGTTGAATTTATGACTAGTGGACCGGTTGTAGTTATGGTTCTTGAAGGTGAAAATGCGGTATCTAAAAACCGCGAACTAATGGGAGCTACAAATCCTAAGGAAGCGGCACCCGGCACTATCAGAGCTGACTTTGCCGAAAATATCGATGCAAACGCGGTTCACGGAAGCGATAGCCTAGAAAACGCGAAAATTGAAATTAACTTTTTCTTTGCCGCAAGAGAAATCTGCTAAGGAAAAATTTGAAAATAGCATTTGCAAAGATTGCAAACAACGAAATTCCTTTTGAGATAAAAAAGGAAGATCTGAAATTTAGCGGAAATTTAAAAAGAACTAGTCCTAGTTTAATTGATTGCAAAGCTAGCATAAACGGCTCTTTAGAGCATACCTGCGATAGATGCGGCGATGACATTAGGCTAAATTTGGATGAAAATTTAAAATTAATTATAAGCGATGGAATTTACAAAGGCTCGGAAGAAAATTTAGACGATGTAGTCGAATTTTTTGACGGATTTGTAGATTTAGATGAAGTTTTTATAAGCGAAATAGAGGCTTTTAAAAGCGATTATTTTTATTGCGAAAAATGTAAAAATTTATAAAGGAGAATGAAATGGCAGTACCTAAGCGAAGAGTTAGCCACGCACGTGCGGCAAAAAGAAGAACTCACTATAAAGTAACACTTCCTATGCCGGTTAAAGATAAAGACGGTTCATGGAAAATGCCTCACCGCGCAAACAAAACAACCGGTGAGTATTAAAATATATGACAAGCATTTGCATTGATGCAATGGGCGGGGATTTTGGTCCCAAACCCATAATAGAAGGTGTAATAGAGGCTTTAAAAATAACTAAATTTAACGCTGTTTTGGCGGGAGAATCTAAAATTTTAAAACCTCTTATCCCTCCGCACTTAGAAAAATACATAAGCTACGTAGAAGCTTCCGAAATAGTATCCATGGAAGACGGCGCAACGGACGCTCTTAAGAAAAAAGAAAGTACAATCTATAAAGCTATCGAGCTACTTAAAGCAAAAGAAGTTAAAGCAGTCGTATCTGCGGGTCACAGTGGAGCTACGATGAGTTTAGCTACATTACGAGTAGGTAGACTTAAAAATGTCTCAAGACCCGCGATAGCTACGCTTATGCCAAATGTTTTAGGCAAAAAAACTCTTGTTTTGGACGTCGGAGCAAATGTTGACTGCAAAGCCGAACATCTATTTCAGTTTGCCGTAATGGGCGAAGCTTACGCAAAAGAGATTTTAAAAATCAAAAATCCCAAAATAGGGCTTTTGTCAAACGGCGAAGAAAAAAGCAAAGGCAACGAAGTTACAAAAGAGGCTTACGCTTTACTTTCCAAACTAGATAGCTTTGTCGGAAATGCCGAAGGCAATCAAGTATTTGACGGAAGCGTAGATGTGATAATCTGCGACGGCTTTGTCGGAAATATCTTGCTTAAAACCAGCGAAGGCGTAGCCGATGCTATAACTAAAATCATCAAAAAGCACGTTAAAAAGTCCCCTATCGCGATAGCCGGCTCACTACTAATGAAAAAAGTTTTTAAGACGCTTAAGCAACAGGTTGATTACGACGAATACGGCGGCGCACCGCTTCTTGGAGTGGATGGTTGTGTTATTATAAGTCATGGCAAGAGTAACGCAAAAGCCATTAAAAACGCTATCTTTCAAGCTTTAAATTTTGCGGATTCAAACATCAACGAAGTCATCAAAGACGAACTTTCACATTTTGCAAGGTAGATTTATGCCAAAAGCCTCTCTTATCTCAATCGGTGCTTACGTTCCAAAGGACACTCTTACTAACTTTGATCTTGAAAAAATGGTAGAAACAAGCGACGAGTGGATAGTAAAACGAACAGGAATTCACACTAGACACATAGCCACAGGCGAGATAACAAGTGAAATAGGCGCAAAGGCGGCGCAAGTTGCAATTAAAAGAGCGGGTATATCCACAAACGACATCGACGCAGTGATCTGCGCAACAATAAGCCCGGATCATCTTTGTATGCCCTCAACCGCTTGCAAGATAGCTAAAATTTTAGGCATAGATAATGTAACCGCTTTTGACATAAGTGCGGCATGCACGGGTTTCATCTACCTGCTTGAGCTTGCAAAATCACTCATAGAAAGCGGTGCGAAAAAAAATGTACTTATCGTAGGCGCAGAAAAACTTAGCTCAATAGTTGATTACAAAGACCGAAGCACTTGCATACTATTTGGCGATGGAGCGGGTGCGGCTATCGTTACGGCAAGTGAAAAAAACGAGATCATCGACGTGCATACTGCAAGTGATGGAAATTTCGCCGACTTACTCATAACTCCGGGGTGCGGAAGCGTACATCCTTGCTCGCCTCAGATGCTTGAAGAGAGGCTAAATTTTATACAAATGGCGGGTAACGAGGTCTTTAAAATAGCAGTTCAAACGCTAACCAAAGATGTAATTGACATACTTGATAAAAACGGCATTGCAAGCGATGAAATCGATCTTTTTATACCGCATCAAGCAAATTTACGCATAATCGATGCCGTAAAACAAAGACTAAATTTCAACGACTCCCAATGCATAGTAACCGTCGGTAAATACGGCAATACAAGCTCCGCATCAATTCCTATGGCGATGAATGACGCTTATGAAGATGGGAGATTAAAAAACGGAGATTTGATGCTTCTTGACGCATTTGGCGGCGGATTTACTTGGGGAAGCGCTCTACTTAGATTTGGCGGTAAATAAAATTCATTAAATCAAAACTAATTCTTTTACAGCCTGTTCTAAATCTTTTTAATGTAGTTTATCGGCTTTAATAAATTTAAAATTTTATACCAATAAAACTAATTCTATATTTTAAAATTTTCAGATTTTACGCAATATAAGCTCTCAAACTAAACAAATGAGCTGTTGATAACTTTACATGAATTAAAAAGTATATGAAAAAGGTGTATGTAACAATATTTTGCGCCTAAACCATACTTAACTTTGGTATGCATATCTGTAGAGTAACTTCACAAATTTCACTGAGCAAATTTATGGATAAATTGCTCACTAAATTTAATAAAGCACCCTAAGAGATACTCGCAAAGATCAATAATAAAACTAAAATTTTAACTCTCTAAATTTGCCAAAGTTGCTTTGACTAAAGCTCTTGCAAAAAGAGCCGCTATAGCTCTTAGGGTATATCAAAATCTCTTATTAATTATAGTAAATCTACAAAAAATACAAGGCTTAAGCCACGCAAGGATAATTTATCAAGCAAAACGGTCGGATATTTAAGCCTCGTAAAGCTCCTTTAGCTTGTCATGTTCAAGTATGGTTATATTCTTCTTGGCGTCTATTGCTATGTAGCCGTTTTTCTTAAATTTAGTAATAACGCGAGAAAAAGTTTCAGGCGTAGTATTTAGCATTTGAGCGATTTGCGAGTACTTTTGCATCGGCAATTCGTTTTGATATTCGCTGATAAAAAGAGCTATCTTACCCTCCACGCCAAGGGCTATTTCTCGGTGTAAAAGTCCTTGTATCATCCTAAAATTTTGCGAAAGCGACCTTATGATCTCCATACAGACATTAACATCATTCATAAAATTTTTCTTAAATTTAGAAAAGTCTATCATCAAAACTTCCGAATCCTCGACAAAAATAGCCGAAGCAGGAAAAGGAGTGTCGTCGAAATTTGCAAATTTAGCCACAGGCGAACCCGGCAAAAACTCATGCACAAACAGCTCTTTACCGTTTGGCAGGGTTTTGTAAATTTTAACTCGCCCCTTTAAAAGTATATAAAACCACTTTGGCGTTTCGCCTTCGATAAATAGTATTTCGTCGCGCTTATAGCCTCTGATTATGCTTATATCGGCAAGTTTTTGCAAACGTTCGTCATCAAGCGAACTAAATATCTGAATATCCTTAAGCATTATTTTCCGCCTTTTCTTGCTTTTTTTGGATTTTATAAAATCTAAAATAAATTTTCAATATTTAACCGGAGTGTCAAATTTATAATAATATAAATTTAAGCTAATTTAACGCCAAAGATAGCTCGTTTGGTCATTTAAAAGCAGATTCGCCCGCCAAAGCCCCTTGAAACAATATATAAAGCCATAGCGGGCGAATAATCTCTAGCCGAATTTCTTAGCGAATTCGCCCATAAACGAAACTAAAGTTTTAACGTTTTCAAGGCTTACGGCATTATAGATAGAGGCTCGAATTCCGCCAAGATGACGGTGTCCTTTTAGACCTATCATGCCCGCTTTTTCGGCTTCCGCTACAAACACCGGCTCAAGCTCGGAATTTGCGGCGATATTGTAGCTTACGTTCATTATGGAGCGATCTTTTTTGATAGAGTGCCCTTTATAAAAACCGCCCGAATTATCAATGGCTTCATATAAAATCGAAGCTTTTTGCTCGTTTATGCCTTTTATCACGTCAAGTCCGCCTTGAGACTCGATCCACCCAAGAGTTAAATTTAGTAGATAAATTCCAAATGTCGGCGGCGTATTAAAAAGCGATTTTGCGTCGGTGTGAGTTTTGTATTTAAGCATCGTAGGCACACTTTCGCCTGCTCTATCAAGCAGGTCTTTTCTGATTATCACTACGGTAACGCCACTTGGGCCGGCATTTTTCTGAGCTCCGCCGTAGAGCACGCCGATATTTGAAAAATCCATTTTATAAGAGAAAAAGTCGCTTGAAGCGTCAATCACAAGTGGCGCTTTTGTCTTTGGTAAGCTCTTATACTGAGTGCCGTAGATTGTATTGTTCGTGCAGATATAGGCATAATCCGCATCGTCGCTGAAATTTATATTTTCGGGAATTCTGTCGAAATTCGTATCTTTTGAGCTTGCGATCACTTCGTAGTTTATGCCTTGTATCTTGGCTTCCTTGATCGCCTTACTCGTCCAGACTCCCGTATCTACATACTCGGCTTTGCCGCCTTTGCATAAATTCATAGGGATCATTGCAAACTGCAAGCTTGCGCCGCCTTGCAAAAACAAAATTTCATAATCATCGCTTATGCCGTAAAGCCTTTTTATCTTATCCATCGCACCGAAATGAATCTCTTCAAAAACCTTGCTTCTATGGCTTATTTCCATTATAGAATATCCCTTGCCTTGATAGCCGGTCAGCTCTTTTTGAGCATGCTCCAGCACGCTTAAAGGCAATCCGCTAGGTCCTGCGCTGAAATTTATTTTTCTATCCACGAAAGCTCCTTTAAAAATTTTTTAAAATTTAGCACAATTTGAGTTAAAAATTAATTTTAATCCCGTTTTTTAAACTAAATTTTCAAAATTTACACTTTAAGCTATGTTTTGATACAATCTATTACTTTCCAAAGGGGCGAATTTTGGTTTTAGAGATTGAACGTAAATTTATATTAGACGGAATTTCAGCTATACAAACCCTCGAAAAAGACGGTATCTTAGCAACTTCTAACGAGATAATTCAGTTTTATACGAAAATCACACAGCTTGAAGAGATCAGGTTTCGTAAATCGGGCGACAAATTCACTGTAACGCAAAAAATCGGCAAAGGACTCGTTCGCAAAGAGAGCGAAATTCCAAGCGATAAAAAAAGCTACAAAGACGCTCTTAAAGAGATCGTAGGAATGCCTATAAAAAAGACTCGTTTTGAGTTTAAGATCAACAATCTTCCATGCAATATCGATATCTATCACGAATTTCTTGAAGGGCTTGCTACGCTTGAGATTGAATTTTTAACAGTGCATGACGCTCAAAATTTCGCCATACCTGAATTTTTAGCAAGATATATAACATCAGAAATTACCGAAGATGAGCGCTATAAAAACAAATCATTGGCGCTTTTTGGCGTGCCCAAAATCAAATTTGACATACAATCAACCCTTAAAATAATAGATCAAAATCACGATTTAAAACTTGCTTTTCCAAGTTCCTTGCGCTCTTTTGACGCCGCTAGGGTTATGTTTTTTCAAATTTACAAACAGATACGAAAATATCGGCAAATATACCTGGAAACAAAAGATGAAGAAGCGCTTCATCAGTTTCGTGTAAATTTACGCAAAACCCGCTCAATGCTTAAGCTTTTAAGCTCGGTTTTTGATAAAAAAACAGCAGATCACTTCAATAAAAATTTCAAAACCATAGCCAACTCAACAAATAAAAAACGCGATATAGACGTATTTTTAGACTTTTTAAAAGAAGAAAAACGAACCAAACCGCTAATTTTAATCGGCCAAGAAGTAAAAGAGTCCGAAAATATAAAAATCACAGCTATGCTAAATGCACCAAAAAGCGAAGAAGTCTTTAAAGACTGGGAGATATTTTTAAAAGAGCAAAGCGACTTTTATCAAGGAAAAGACTATGATAAGCCTATCAAAAAAGTCGTCGCATACGCACTTAGACTGCAGATATTAAGACTTCAAAAATCACTTGCGCTTCTAAATAACGAGTGCGAAAATTTACATTTTCACAACACCAGAATTCAGATAAAAAGATTAAGATATCTTCTTGAAATTTTCATAGATATGTTTGCGATAAAATCGCTTGAAAAGTGCAAGCAAAGAGCAAAAGAGATACAAGAAATATTTGGCGATCTGCAAGATAGGGATATCTGGCTTGAAATTTTAAAAGATTTAGAGCAAAACAGCAAAGATTCGATTGAAATTTCATCAAAATTAAAAACTAAAATTTACAAACAGATGTTTAAACTAAGAGATAAAATTTTAGATAAAAAACCGAAATTTATGAGAAATTTAGGCAAAATTTCAAAAAATTTAAAAATTTATTACATGTAAAGAAAGATATATGCAAAAACAAGAAAAAATAGTTCAGATGTTTAACGAGATAGCTCCAACTTACGACCTTGCAAATAGGGTTTTAAGCGCGGGGATTGATATCAGATGGCGCAAGATAGCTTGCAAAAACGTGCTTGAAAAATTTAAAAATCAAAGCGTGGATATAGCCGATGTAGCTTGCGGTACGGGCGATATGATGGGATTTTGGAACAATATCGCAAAAGATTTTAACGTAAATATAAACAACCTAACAGGCATTGATCCGTCAAGCGGCATGCTAAAAGTAGCAAAGCAGAAATTTCCAAGCTTTAAATTCATAGAAGCAAGCGCTACGGACACTACGCTACAAAGCGCCGGCATAGATGTGCTAAGTATCAGTTACGGCATAAGAAACGTCGTTGAAAGAGAGCTTGCGCTAAAAGAATTTAACCGCGTGCTAAAAAATGGCGGCTATTTGGTGGTTTTAGAATTTACCAAGCGCAATAAAAAAGGCATGACGACACAGGTAAGAGACTTTTATCTAAGCAAAATTTTACCTAAAATCGGCGGATTTATCTCAAAAAACAAAGAGGCTTACGAATATCTGCCAAGCTCGATAGAAAATTTCCTTGACAAGCAAAGCTTCGTTGATGAACTGCGCGCGGCAGGCTTTGAGATAGAGGTCTGTAAGGGCTTTTCGATGGATATCTCGACACTTTTTATAGCTAGGAAATTTAAAGATTGCTAAGTGTCAGCGAGCTAAACGAACAAGCAAAAACTCTACTTGAGACTACATTTTCTTACGTGGAGGTTGAGGGTGAAATTTCGCGCCTTACCAAGCACAATTCAGGGCACTGGTACTTCACGCTTAAAGACGAAAAAGCCTCGATCTCGGCGATAATTTATAAATTTAACAACGCAAAACTGAAATTTGAAATCAAAGACGGCATGAAGGTCGTTCTGTATGGCAAAATTTCACTCTACAGCCCAAGCGGAAGCTATCAGTTTATCGCAACTTCCATCAAGCCAAGCGGTGAAGGAGAGCTTGAACTTGCATTTAAGCAGCTTAAAAAAAAGCTTGAACAAGAGGGTCTATTTGAAATTTCGCGCAAAAAATCGCTTCCTAAATTTCCGCGCAAAGTCGGCATCATCACTTCGCGCACCTCAGCAGCGCTTCAAGATATGCTTAGGCTCATAAACGAGCGCTGGCATCTTAGCGAAATTTATATATTTGACTCGCTCACGCAAGGCGAAAATGCTCCCTCGTCCCTTATAAAAGCTTTAAAAAGAGCCGAAGCAAGCTCGCTTGATGTGATTATTTTGGCTAGAGGCGGGGGCAGCAGAGAGGACTTGTGGTGCTTTAACGATGAAAATTTAGCGCGTGAAATTTATGCCGCGACAACTCCTATCATAAGCGCAATCGGACACGAGATAGACTACGTTATAAGCGATTTTGCGGCTGATTTTAGAGCGCCTACTCCAAGCGCTGCGATAAATTCGCTAATGCCAAATAAAGAAGAAATTTTTCAAACGATCGATATGATGAGCCAAAGCCTTCAAAGAGCGTTTGAACTGGCACTTGAGCGCAAAGAAAATCTATTAAAAAATTTGCAAACTAAATTTTCTCAAGCAAGTTTAGAGCAAAAAATCGCCCACAAAGAGCAAATTTTAATTAATTTCAGATCAAATTTAAAAAATGCAATCGGCACAAAATTTCTTAAATTCGAAAACAAAATTTTAACTCTACAAAAAAGCTACGCCCAACAAGAGGCGTTTTTCGAGCAAATTTCATCATTTGTAAGAGTTCAAAAGGACGGAAAAACAATAAGTCTAGCCGATCTGCAATCAGGCGATGAGGTCGTTTTAAGCTCGGTTCAAACGACTAAAAAAGCAAAAATTTTATAAACTATAAAAATGAATCTAAAATTTATCCCTCAAAACGTCTTTCAGGCTACACAAAGAACAAATCACCTCGATAGAGCCTTCTTGTCTAAAGAGCTTTTTGTAGATCAGTTTTTTAGTTTCACAAGCTCAAACCACCCGTCTTTCTTACAAGAACTGAGGCAAAACCTAAAAGAAACTCACAAAGTAACGAGCAAAGATAGCGTCTATACCGCTATAGATGAGGTCATTAGCTATGCTTGTTACTACAATATCATCTTAGATCTTTTGTATAAAGCTTACGAGGAGCTTGGTGAGAGACTTGAAAGTATGACTTGCGAAGAGTTTATGAGCACGTATCTTACGGACGAGTATCTAAAAAACGCTTTAAAAGCGGTTCAAACTAACTTTTCATATAGAAAATTTGAGCTTCATAAAGAGAATTTTGCTTATTTTGCAAAGTCGTTTTTTGGCGTTAGCGGCGAAGAGCACGACGAAAACGACGTGCCTAAATTTGTGAAATTTTGCAAGCAGACAAGTGAAATTTATGCGCTTTGTAAAAACGTGGGTAACAGAGGCTATGAACTCTCAAAAATTTTTGAAATCATATCTGATAGCTTTGCGGTGGGTTATATCAACGAGAGCGAATTTTGTGAGCTGATGAACTTTTACGCAGAAAAAGTACAAAAGATATTTAGCGGTTGGAACGAGTTTATCGCCAGCTGCGTTCTTGGAGGCGCATTTAGATTTTTTGACGAGGGCGAGATTGATTACATCAAAGAAAGCTACGATCAGATAAACGCCTTTCATAGGTTACTAAACTCGGCTTACGACGTCTTTAGCACAAGCGGAATTTGGACGCAGAATTTTGACAAAGCAAAGATAAACATTTTAAATCTGCTTGATAAATACGCCGATTTCAAAGAAGAGAAAAACGATAAAGAATACACCCAAAATATCCTAAATTGGCTTGAAAAAGAGACGCAAAAATGCGGTTTGGAATTTAAACACTTGCAACAAGCGACGGAAATTTATTACAAGTGTTTTTACGGCACTCTTAAAAACTCTCGCATCGAATTTATGCTTGAATCAAAAAATAACGGCGTAATAACACCTATAAAAACGCTTGAGCTGGAGCATTCCTTATACAAAGAAGTTAAAATTTTCATGGATGAAACGGGCTTTAAATTTGGCGACAAAGAATTTCCCGTCCTTCTTATCTTGGCTCCTAAAAAGACGCTAATAACCAACCAAGCCGTATATATCTATAGCGGAGTACTATTTAAAAAGCTTAAAAAATTTAACTTACAAGAGATAAGTTGCGAGGTAAAATTCGCCTATCCTGATGAAATTCACTGCTATTTAAACGAGAAAGAGTATTTTTGTATAAGTATCAAAGAATATTTAAATTTAACGGGCAAAAAGCCGCTTAAAGTCGTAAGTCATAAAAACTTTTTTGATAATGAAATTTCATCGCTAAATTTAGCAATAAACGAGCTTAAGAAAACTGCGAAAACTTTAGGGGAGAATTTGTGAAAAAAGATTTTATAGCGGGCAATATATTTCAAGTTATTTACAAAGTAAGCGACATAGACAGGATTTTCATCTCAAAAGAGCTTGCAAAGGAGCGGATTTTTAGCCTTGTGGATTTCAATCACCCAAAAAATCTGCAAGAGATCAAGCAAGCCTTACAGGAATTTTACGACATAACCGATAAAAATAGCATGTATCAGGCGATCATGCACTATGACAGCTCGGAATTTGAAGGGGTTTTAACTCATCTGTTTTATCAAGCTTACAAGGAATTTGGTGCCGAACTTACGGATATGACTTGGGCTGAATTTACGCCTAGATACCTAAATGAGAGCAACTTAAAAGATGCGCTTAAAATTTATCTTATAAATTTTAACGATGAGGATTTTAAAGCCTACAAAGAGAGATTTGAAAGCTTTAGCAAGGGCTTTTTCGGTTTAGGCGAAGGTGAGCGAAATTTAGTTCCTAAATTTGTAAATTTCTGCAATCAAACAAGCGAGCTTTTTACTCTTTGTGAGCGCACGAGCATTAGCGCATTTGATTATGCTAGAGTGCTTCAAATCCTAAGTTGCAGCTACGCGGCAAATTACATAGACGAAAAAGAATACTTCGAGCAATATAATTTTTATATGAATTTAATAACTCAAATTTTTAGCGGATTTGGCGAATTTATGGCAAGCTTTTTACTTGGTTCGGCGTTTATGAATTTAAGCTATAGCGATGATAAAACGGATTTTATAAAAGATATAAACGAGCGCATAAAAGCTCTTTACGTCGCGCTGAATTCGCCTTACGATATGTTTAAAGAAAGCGGAATTTGGGCTGATAACCTGTAAACCGAGCGAGCTAAACTGAACGAAATTTTAAGCAGGCATATAGACAAAAACGAAAATCAAAAGAAGCTTGATGAGATGAACTCGCTTCTTGATAATCTAAAGCAAGATATCAAAAAACACGGCTTTAGCTTTGAAATTTTTACTCAAACGCTTGATCTGTTTTACGAAAATTTCTACAACATCCTAAAAGAGTATAGAGTGGAGACTCTCGTATCAATCCCCGATCAAAATTTAATCTTTACTCCGCGAGACGAGCTTGAACTTAACTTCTACGCTAGTTCAGATACATTCATAAAAAAGGCTAAAATTTTATTGCAAAGTGACGAATTTCCGATTGTGGTAAATTTAAGCGGCAAAAGCTGGCTTATCACAAATAAAGCAGTTTATATACTAAGCGGAATACTGATGTTTAAAAAGCTTAAAAGAGTTGCGCTAAACGAGGCTGATTTTAAGATTAAGACGCATTACACAGGAAAAATTCGCTGCTTCGTTAATCAAAACGACTATTTTGAGATATGCACCAACGAGTATGAAAAGCTAACGGGCAAAAAACTAGGAGTAGAAGATGACAAGAACGATTTAATCTTTAAAGATGAAATAGAAGCACTCTGGCTTGCGTTTAACAAGCTAAAGAGTATTGCAAAATCTTAAAGATAAAATACAGTTGTAAATTTATCTGTTTGTTATCTTAATTAGTTATCATTATAAAAATTTACAAACAAAAGGAAAAACATGCTAAAAACAGGCTTGAAATTTATAGCCGCAGGAGCTATGATAGCGCTGCTGGCCGGTTGTGCAAAAGAGAGCTCAAGAGTGGTTGAAACTCCAAAAGTAAATACCGTAAATACATACTATGGCGGCACAAAAGTAGCGATATCAATAGGCAGGTTTAACAACCAATCCTCCTATCAAAACGGAATTTTCGGCGACGGAGAAGATAGGTTAGGCAATCAAGCCCAAACTATTTTAGTAAGCAATCTGCAACAAACCGGTAGATTTTCCGTGATGGATAGAACAAATATGAATGCTATTAAACAAGAGAGCAACATAAACAAAAAAGCGCAAAATTTAAAAGGCGCTAAATACGTTATCACGGGCGACGTAACCGAATTTGGTAGAAAAACTACAGGCGATCATCAGCTATTTGGAATCCTTGGCAAAGGTAAGACTCAAACCGCATACGCAAAGGTAAATTTAAACGTAGTTGAGGTTGAAACTTCCGAGGTTGTCTATTCGTCTCAGGGTGCCGGAGAATACGCGCTATCAAACAGAGAGGTTATAGGATTTGGCGGAACGGCAGGATATGACTCTACGCTAAACGGCAAAGTTTTAAGTCTAGCCATAATAGAAGCGGTAAATAACCTTGTTGCAGGGCTTGAAAGCGGCGCTTGGACAGCAAAATAAGGCTAAAATTTGAACACTAAAATCATATTGCCCGTGCTTTTTGCATTGCTTTTTGCAGGCTGCGCATCTAGCACCCCAAGGCAAATTTATTATTGGAACGGCTCTTATACGGCTTCTACGTATGATTATTTAAACGAAACAAGCGATTTTTATAAGCATATAGACGAGCTTGAAGAAACGGTTGAGTACGCATACGCTTCAGGGCGCAAGATACCGCCCGGACTGCTAGCTCATATTGGTCTTTTATACTCAAACATAGGCAACGATCAAAAAGCAAGCATGTATCTTGAAAAAGAGGCTGAAATTTTCCCTGAATCAAGAGCTTATATCGAGTTTTTAAAACAACAAAAGCTAAAAAAAGGTCGCAAAAATGGTAAATAAATTTAGATCAACTCTTATTTTGGGTTTATTTGCGATTCTTTTTTCGGCATGCGCAAGCGATCCTAGACCGCAGTATGACTACTTTGCATTTTTACAAACCAAGCCAAGATCGATACTGGTATTAATGCCCACAAACGAATCAACCGAGATAAAAGCATCCTCGGCAGTGCTTTCAAATGCTATATTTCCGCTAAGCGAAGCCGGGTATTACGTATTTGACCCTTCCTTAGTAAATGACACGTTTAAATTTAACGGAGTTTACGAGCCAAGCGAAATTCATCAAATTTCAGTAAATAAGCTAAAGCAAATTTTCGGTGCCGATAGCGTTCTTTATATAAATATCAAAGAGTATGGCTCAACTTATATGGTGCTTGATAGTGTTACTAAAGTATCCGTTGAAGCAAAGCTGGTTGATACAAATACGGGCAATATCATGTGGCAAAAAACAGCATCGGCGACAAACAGCTCCCAAGGCAGTAGCGATATAGCAAGCATGCTCTTAAACGCGCTGATAAAACAGGTAGCCGACACTTTAAGCGATGTTAGCTATGAGTTATCGGCTAGAGCGGATAGAATTTTATTTGCTCAAGATTGCTACGACTGCTTGCTTTATGGACCGTATTCGCCGTATTATGGCAAAGACAGCCAGCTTACAAAGTAGCTATGGAAGTTAAAAATTTTATCAAGATAGAAGAGCACTTGCTAAAAAATCACTTAGCAAGTCTCTATTTTGAAAATTCGCCTTTAAAAACCGATATAGCTTTAAGGTACTACTACTATCCTCACGACGCAAAAGAGGCTACTAACGACACCATAGAAGCCTCTTTGAAACAAGCCGGCTATCAAAAGCTCTACATACCGCTTAGAGATATGATGAAAACGGCAAATATAACACCTCCGCCCGAACATGAGATGGATAGTGAAAACAATTGGGCATTTTGCTTTATAAATTTAAAAGTATCTCCGCCGATAAAAGAGAGTTTTAAAAAATATTTTAATGAAGAAAAGATAACCTTTATCTGCGTGCCTTTTATAAATAGCCAAAATCAAAGAGATTTTAGTCTCCTCATCTCATCGCCATCAACCGGAAGGCTGTTTTTGGAGATGAAGTCTTGTAGGCTGCTAAAAAATAGCGATGAAACAGATAAAAAATATTTTGAAATTTTTAACGAGGCTGCAAATTTTATCTGCGAAGAATTAGAAATTCGCTAAAAAGATGACGCAAATTCGTCTTAAAATATAAATCAAAAGGAGCAAAAGCTCCTTTTAAAATTATTTGCAGCTTGGCTTGCCTGTGCGGTGATTTATCGCTCCGTTTTCTATAAGCAGCTTAACCATCTCGGGATGATTATTATCGCAAGCAAAGGATAGTGCGCTTTGATCCTTTGGAGTCGCTATCAAATTTACGTTTGCACCCTGAGATATAAGATACTTTGCTATCTCTATACGGTTATTGCTTGCGGCTACGATTAAAAGCGTCTCTGCGTCACTTTCTACGGTCTGGTCGTTAAAATCAACCTTCTTGCCTGTCTTTTCCTCTATCTTGGCTTGAATTTTACGAACAATGTTAAGATTTTTACCTAAAACGGCTGACTTTAAAGAGTTATAAACATCTCCCCTGTCGGTTGCAAAGACATCAGCGCCTTGCGCTATGAGATAATCAACCATATCTTCATATCCGATAAACGCAGCCCAGCCAAGCGCCGTTTGATCAAGACTTGCGCTGTCTTTAGCCTCTATATCCTGACCGCTAGCAACCATCTGCTTAACTTTTTGCAAATTTCCTTGCTTTACGGCATCAAACCACTCGGCATCTTTCCCGCTTGAAGCCTCTTTGTAAAATATCCTCCACTTTAGTTTGGTAGGACTTGCGATATCTTGCATCTCTTCTAAACTAAAGCGAAATTTACTCAGATCCGCATCCTTTGCGTTTGCCACGCCAAAAACCGAACAAATAGCCAAAACAGCGGCTAAAATTTTAAAATTTTTTTGCATTTTTACTCCTTGAAGTGCGAATTTTATCAAAGAATTTATGATTTATTATTAACGCTATTTCAATAAAATAGTTAAAATTTTAAAAAGGTCGTTATGAAAGAGTTACAATATATACCCGATATTATAGATTTGATCCAAGAAGAGCTTTCGGGAGGTCATTTTGCAAACCCTCCTTTTGGCGGCAGCTATATGAAAGTTTGGCAGTTTTTCTATCCTTTTAGCATATCTTACGCAACCAAAGGGCTTACAAATCACTTCTTATCAAAAGCGGGTTATACCGACACTTATACACCACTTAAGGAATTTATGAGCAAAGCAGGCTTTAGCGCAATACCAAAAGAGGAATTAAACGACGACTACAACGATGTATTTTTAATGATTAGCTTTTATCATTATCCGGCTATATCAAATAAATTAAAAAAGCTATACGCTAATGAAAAGCTGTTATTTTTCGTTATCCCCTATGGAGAAAGCGAAGAGGATTATAAAATTTTACTCAAATCAGAGCCAAACGAAAATATATTTTTAGATATGAAAGAGAGTAGGATTTTAGATCCAAATAGCGAGGATAAAGAGGATCAAATCTACCTTAATACACTTAGCAAAGCGATTAAATTTATCTGCAAAAGACTTGGCATAGTGGTTAATGATGAGCTTTTAAATTTAACCACCGATGAGGCTTTGAGCGAATTTATGAATTTATGCGAAGTAAAAGACAAAGAGGAGTTTAAAAGCTGCTTTTATAAAGTGCTTCTTGAGCCTGAAATTTGTAGCGCCGAGCTTGCCGAGCAGGGTTATGCCGATCCTGATGAAACTCTTAGTGAAAAAGATCTATTTTATAGTTTTTTACTTGCACCGATGCTTGAAGCCTATGAGGACGACTGGAAATTTGACACGAAGGATTTAAGCGCTTATATATTTAAATTTACAGGTAAAAGGTTGCGCTTAAGTGAGGATATGGAGCTTTTTGATGTCGCAGATAGGCTTGAAAAAAGGTCGGAATTTTCGCTGATTGAGATTGATACGCAGACGGATAGCATCTGTGTTTTTGTATGCAAAAAAGATCATAAAGAAAAGATCGTAGATCTTGGGCGAATGCTTGGATTTGATATTAAAGGATTTTAAGATTGAAAAACGCAGTTGAGAAATTTAAAGACATAGAGAGATATTTAAACGAGAACGAGGCTACGACTATAAGCTTTGACAAATCGCCTTTTGCCGCAGACGTAACGGTTGATTATTATTTTTATCCGCAGGAATTTTTAAATGATGACGAGGCGCAAAACGCGTTAAAAAGAGCTAAATTTAAGAACCTATACGAACCGCTTGCAAAACTTATGCAAAACGCCAAGCTAATTCCGCCTTCAAAAGAGAGGATTGATAGTGGTGAAGGCTGTGCTTTTACCGTTATAGGAGTGTGCGTAAAGCCGGTGATAAAGCTTGATATGAAAAAATATCTGCACTTAGAAGATATCGCCTTCATCTGCTTGCCGTTTGAAGATGATGAGGGCAACGAGGGCTTTAAGATACTCATCAAGTCGCCTACTACGGGAGATTTGTTTTTTGAGATGAGAGACTGCAGGCTTTTGGGCGAAGATTTAAAGGATCAGCAAGAGAAAAAATATATAGAAGTATTCATAAAAGCTGTAAATTTCATCCACAAAAGGCTAAATTTAAGTGTAGATGAAACCGAAGATATAAATTTAAGCACCCAAGACGCTCTTAGCGAATTTGCAAATCTGGCTCAGATGAGCGCTAAAAACGAAGCGGAATTTATAAAAAGATTTTTCTTGGTTCAAAATGAACCCCAAAAGTGTGCGAAAATTTTAATAGAAAAAGGAATTTTATGGCAAGGATACGAAAACCATACTCCAAGCCGGGAATTTCTAATCTATAACTTTATCTTAAAAGACACGCTTAAAAGCTTTGAAAGCCATTGGGAGATAGATATTTCAGGGCTTAAAAGATACATAAAGAAAACAACGGACGATGAGCTTAAAATCAGCAAAAGCGATATCTTAGAGCCTTACAAGATAGCTTTAAGGCTGGAAGAAATTTCAGACTACACGATACTAAACGTAAATCCGAGTAAAGATAGCTTAGAGGGGTATTGCTTCTTTGTCTGCAAGAAAGAGGATAAAGATAGGATTTTAAAGCTGGCGGAGTTTTTAACTTTAAATATCCACGAATTTTGATTTTTCAAGATAAATCAAGAAATTTTAACGCCGTCTTAAAAATTAAAGGTATAATTTTTACAAAATAAATTTTAGGAGCAGCTATGAAACTGGCAGAGGCCCTTATCCTGCGCGCGGATTTGCAAAAACGCATCGAACAGCTTCGTGTGCGACTTAACAACAATGCAAAAGTTCAAGAAAACGACGAAGTTGCGGAGCAACCAAGCGAACTTTTAAAAGAACTTGACGGCTGTATAAACGAGCTAAATTCTCTCATATCAAAGATCAATAAAACCAACTGTGCTTCGCAAATCGAAGGGCAAAATTTGGTCGATCTTATAGCTAAGCGCGATACTATGACGATGAAAGCGGGAATTTTGAGGGGCTTTATAGAAAACGCCAGCAGAAAAGTCGAGATGTATTCAAGCAAAGAGATTCGAATCTTAAGCACGGTGGACGTAGCAAGCCTGCAAAAAGAGCTTGACGAAATTTCAAAAGAGATTCGCCAGACCGATACGCTACTTCAAAGAGCAAATTGGCAGGTTGATCTGATTTAAATTTTGGTTAAATATCATCAAAAGCGAGTATAAATCCGTTTAAAACTATGCTACACCCGCGATTCGGAGAGATCGCAAACAAGCAGATTTATCTCAGTAATCTTACAAGGGCAAAGTTAGCGAGTAATGTTACTACCATATACTGATTTGATGATACAGGGTGGGTTTGGGGGCAGATAAACCAGGCGGTTAATCAAAAATTCGGTTTAAATTTGATCCGCTAAAATTTAAAACAAAAAGGAAGATAAATGTCGGGATATATTAAATTTTTAAGCCTAGCGATAACCGCGGCTTTGTTTTCAGGTTGCTTTGAAACTAAGAAAGAGCTGGCTTGCGATGATAAAAATGTTCAAGAGACCATTAAAAAACTTATCAAACCTCATCTTGGCGATCTTTTTGCGGCAAGCGTTTATAAAGACGAGCTTAGCTCAAACAAGGCAGTAAAAGACGTAGTATCCAATCTATCCTCAGGATTTTCGCTCAAAAAAGTTCTTCAAACAAGCCATGTCGCGCAAAAATTTGATCCCTCCAAAGAGTGTGACAAAGACGATCTGCTTTGTAAAATCATTAAAGTATCGGATAAATTTAATGAAAAAGCCACTTTGGATATGATTGTGCTTAACAGCTTTAATACCACAGATAAAAGCAGTGACGGAAACGCTATCTCTTGCAGTGCGGATATCGGGATTAAAGATACTCAAAAAATAATTCCCGATATAAATGTGACAAATTTTCCTAAAATTTCTACGCTTGATTATGAAGCAAAGCTAACCGAAGATAAAAAGCAAATCAGAGTCGAGATAAAAAGACTTTAAAGAGCTTTCAAACGATTTTTTATAGCAAGATAGAAAAATAAACTGAAATCAAAAATGAAAATTTGAGTAAATTTATAAAATAAGATTTGGTTGTTTTGTATTTAAATTTTATGAATTGACTAAAACAAAAAGAAGCGGTAAGGGCTAAATTTAGCCCTTACCTGCAATGCTTGCAATCCTTAACTGTGGCTAGGACATTCATTCTCTCAACTATGTTTCCAAGCCTTTTTTCAAGCTTCTGCTTGCAATCATCAAGCGATATATCACTATGGGCTACGTCGCTGACTTTACCGCATTTTTCGCATACCACGTGGATATGAGGCTCTTCAAAGATATCATATCTTGCCTTTTGGTTTGGCATATTTACTTCAACTACTAAACCTTCATCTTTTAACATATTTAAGTTTTTATATACCGTAGCAAGCGATACTGAAGGATTTTCGATACAAATTTCTTCATAAAGCTCGTCAATGGTCGGGTGCATATGACGATTTAAAATTTTTAGCACGCTGATGCGCTGCGGAGTTGCTTTTAGTCCGTGTTCTTTCAATAAATTCATATAGTTCATGCTTCTCTCCCAATTTTTTTAGCTAACTATACAAAAAATTTATTTAAAAGTTTATTATAGTTGTTAATATAAATTATCTTTTAGTATTTTTTCAGAAATACTTTTAACGTCCACTCCAAGATATCGCTCAACGGCCTCGGTTTTACCGTGGCTTATAAATTTATCCTCATACTCAAAACTGGTGATTTTAACGTCATAAATTTTCTCATCCTGTAAAAATGCCGCAAGAATTTCGCCTACGCCACCCTTTTTGGCACCATCCGAAAATACATACCATATCTTTTTTTCTTGAGCTAAATTTAAAAGAAGCTCCCTATCAAGCGGCTTTACAAAAACCAAATCAACAAGAGTTGCATCAAGCTTACCGATAAGCTCTTTTCTAACCAAATTTGCTTTTCCGACCGCGTTTCCGTATCCTATAAATGCTATTTTTCCATCTGCAGGAGATAAAATTTCGCCTTTACCAAGCTTAAATTCACCAGCTTCAAATTCGCCCTCTTCAAGCAGAAAATTTCCGCGCGGGTATCTAAAAGCACAGGCTCCGATATGCATATATGCATACTCCATAGCGAATTTAAAATTTGCCGCGCACCTTGGAGCAAAAAGCGTGATATTTGGAACTAAATTTAGATAACTGATATCAAAAGCACCCTGATGAGTCTCTCCGTCTTCACCCACGATACCTGCTCTATCCATAGCAAAGACGACGTTTAAATTCATAATGCAAGCATCGTGAATAACCTGATCGTAAGCTCGCTGCAAGAAAGTTGAGTATATAGTGATAAAAGGCTTAAAACCCTCTTTTGCCATCGCAGCCATCGAAGTTACGGCATGCTGCTCGGCGATTGCTACATCCCAAAACCTATGCGGAAACTTCTCTATAAGTGCGTCAAGCCCAGTTCCTGTAGGCATCGCAGCGGTAACGCCTACTATATTTTCATGCTTGGTTGCAAGCTCTATAAGATACTCGCTATAAAGAGCGGTTGCCGATTTTGAGGAGGATTTTTTGATACTCTCTCCGCTTTTAAGATCAAACGGACCAACTCCATGCCAGTTTGCGTAGTGTCCTTCGGCCTTTTCGTAGCCTTTGCCTTTTAAGGTTTGAGCATGCACTATAACGGGTTTTTTCATAGCTTTTGCAACTTCAAGTGCTTCTATTAGGGCTTTGATGTCGTGTCCATCGACAGGACCTATATATTCAAGTCCAAGCTCTTCAAAAAACATTCCCGGAGTTATAAGCCTAATCCCCTCTTCCATCCTGCGCGCCATGTAAGCAGCAGAATCAGGCATGTAGCTTAAAAATTTCTCGACTCTGCTTTTAAATTTCTGATAAGGCTGCCCCGCCATCATCTGGCTTAGATATTTACTAAGCGCACCTATCGGCTTACTTATGCTCATCTCGTTGTCGTTTAAGATGATGACGCAAGGGTATTTACGGTCCCCAAGCTCATTTAGCGCCTCGTATGCCATGCCCGCACTCATCGAGCCGTCACCTATCATAGCTACGGGCAAGCGATCTTCGCCTTTAAGTCTTATCGCCTTAGCGGCTCCTACGGCAAGGGAGATAGAAGTAGAGCTGTGCCCCGCTATAAAATAATCAAATTCGCTTTCGCTTGGTTTAGTGTAGCCGCTTATGCCGCCAAATTGCCTTAGCGAGTCAAATTTATCCCAACGACCCGTTAAGAGCTTATGCGCATAGCTTTGGTGGCTCACGTCAAATATAAACGGGTCTTTGCTCACGTCAAACACGTAATGCATAGCAACTATAAGCTCTACCGCACCGATGTTTGAACTAAGATGTCCGCCGTTTTTACTCACGGTTTGTAAAATTTTATCTCTAAGTTTTTGAGCAAGCTCTTCTAGCTCGCTCACACTCATCGCTTTTAAATTTATCTCATCCATTTTCATTCGCTAATTATCTTTTTGATCTTTTCAAATCTTGATTCTATAGTGCCGTCAAGATTTCCGATATCGCTCATCACGATCACGCCGCCTACATTGATGGCTTCATCAGGCACAACTTGTATATTGTCGCTTGCGCCAAACTGCTCTTTTAAGAACTCAAAATCCTTTTGACTAACGCGAATTTGCACATCTTTAGCCTCGCTTAAATCCTTCATCAAGGCTTTTGCCAGTGCGTAAGCCACGCTTGAAGAGCTTGTTGAAATTTCTTTTTTAACTATCTGTCTTGCGATATCAATAGCCGTATTTGAGAGCTCCTCCTCGCTTGAAACCAAAAAACGCTCAAATTTAGCAGACTCGTTATCAAGCCTTGAAACAGAAGAGCTATATCTACTTTCAAGCTCTTTTAATTTCTCTTCAAATTTCGCTTTAGCCTCTGTATTGCCTTGCTGCAAGCCTTCATCTTTAGCTCTTGCAACTTCGTTTTCAAGGCGTCTGGCAAATTCGCTCTCTTGATTTTCTATCTGCATTTGAAGCTTTATGATACTGCCTGATAGCTCATCGATTCGCTTTAAAAGCTCCTCTACGAAATTTGACTGACCAGATTGATCCTGTAAAACATTAGCCTGCAAAGTTTTTTGAGGTGCTTCTTTCATTGAAGCAAAATTTGAATCAAAAATTCTAACATCGTCAGTCAAACCTATATCTTTGTTGTATTTTAAGCCTCTACCGACAAAAACGCTGCTATCATCAGCGCTATGAGCATCTATAGTGTCACCATTATCATGTCTGTCTTCAACTTTTTTTTCCTGACCCAAAACCTTAAACCGATAATTTTCAACAAAGTGCTTTTTAGCATCTTCGTTGGATATAACACTACTTCTCATTCTATCATCTCATCAGCTTCACCGACTTGGAAGACTCCTTGATCGGCTAAGGCTTGGACTTGTTCTACTATTCGGCGTTGCGCCTCTTCGACATCTTTTACGCGAACGGCGCCAAGATACTGCATCTCCTCTTTAAACGCTTCGCTTGCACGCTGTGACATACTGGACATAAATTTCTCTTTAAGCGCATCGCCTGAGCCCTTAAGTGCAACCATAAGATCTTTTTTATCGACGTTTTTAAGAATTTCTCTAATGGCAATTTGATTAAGCGTGTTGATATCTTCAAATGTAAACATAAGCTCTTTGATAACGGTAGCAAGCTTTTCATCGCTGTCTTCGATATGCTCAAGCGTTGATTTTGAGGCTTTTTGCCCAAGTCTATTAAGCACTTCGGCAACCGCTCTTGGACCGCCGACCTCAACTTTATACGAAGTGAGACTTTCAAGCTTGCCTTCAAGCACGGTTGAAACTCTTTTGATAACAGAAGGGCTGATATCGCCTAAATTTGCCATTCTCATCACGACTTCGCCTCTAAGATCGTCGCTAAAATAAGAAAGCGTTTCCGCAGCGCTAGTTGAGTCCATATGAGCAAGTATCAAGGCTATGGTTTGAGGGTGCTCTTTGGTGATGAAGTCCGCTAACTGCTGAGGCTTGATCTTGGTTAGATAGCCAAAGCTCTTAGTGCTTTCCATGCTTTTAGCAAGTTTGTCAAGAATTTTTTGTGCGGTTTCAGGACCAAAAGTGCGGTATAAAATTTCCTTAGCATATTCAAGACCGCCGCTTCTCATGTATTGATTTGACTGCATAAGTGCGTAAAATTCTTCCAAAACCGCAGCCGCAACCTGTCTATCTACGCTTTTTGCCGTAGCGATGTAGCGTGAAATTTCAGTTATAACATCAACTTCCATATGAGAAAATAAAAGCGTAGTGGCATCTTCTCCAAGTTGGATTAGAAGTATCGCTACCTTTTCTGGCATTGAAAGATCGTCATAAACAAGCTTTTGTTGTTCGTTTAACTTAGTAGCCATCAAAAATCCTTGCGGTTGCTAAAATCAACGTCATTTTTAATCATATCCTGAAGCAATACCGATATCTCCTCGCTTCGCTCCTGCACGATAAGCTTAGTCTTTTCAAGCAAGACATCGTATCTTAGCTCGTCTTCGTTGAAATTTTCACCGATTCCAAGCTGCTCTTCTACTTTTTTCTTAGCGGCTTTAAATTTCTCCAAAGCGTCTTCGCTATCGTCAAGATCTATCATATCAGGCAACTCTTCAGGCTCTTCTTCTTTGATATTTTCAACCATTTTTTCCATGAACGGCACAATGATTTTCTTATAAAATATAAATAATAAAAGTGCGACGAAAAGATACTTAAGTATCGGCAAAAACGGCGTTACGTAAGCATCAAAAAACGAATTCACCTTACTTGCAGGCGTTTCGTTGCTCGGGCGCTGGAATTCAAAATTGCTCAGCGTAACTTCATCGCCCCTATTTGCATCAAAGCCTACGGACTGCTTGATAAGTGCGTTTATCTGATCAAGCTGTTCTTTGTTAAGCGGTATGTATTCGATCTCTTTTGTTAAATTTCCGCTCTCATCTTTTTTGTTTTCGTATCTTCCGTCAACCACTACCGCAGCGCTTAAACGCTTGATAGTAGCGAACTGATCCTTGATACGCATAACTTTCTTTGAAATTTCATAATTCGTAGTTGCCGAGCTTTTAGTATAAAGTTCCTCAAGCTTTTTATCTTCAAGACCCTCGACAGGACCTATATTGCTAACGGCTCCCGGCACGCCCTGCACTTCAGGCGCTTTAGAGCCTTGGCGCTTTTCTTCGATACTCTGCTCGCTTCTTGCGACCGAATTTGGATCAAAAGTCTCGCTTTCGCTATCTTTGCGCGAAAAATCAAAATCAATCGTAACCTTAGCCACGACCTTATGCATGCCGCCTACGATAGGCGAAAGCACATTCAGTATCTTTTGCTCGAGCGCATTTTCGGCTTCGCGCTTGTATCTTATCTGCTGAGCGATCATATCGCTATCATAGTCGCCATCCTCTTCTCCCAAAGGAATTCCGTCTTGATTTACGATTTTTACGTTTTGAGGAGTGAGATTTGCAACCGCCGAAGAGACTAAATTTTTAATTCCGGTAATCTGCTTTAAATTAAGACTCTGTCCGTCTTTTAGATTCAATACTATAGAGGCTGAAGGAGGAGTCGTTCGCTCCGTAAATAACGTCTCTTTTGGGATTGCTATTCGCACAAGCGCCTTATCTATAGGCGCTAGGCTTTCTATCGTGCGCGCTAACTCGCCTTCAAGAGCTCTTTGAAATTTGACCTTTTGCTCGGCATCCGTAGCTCCGAATTCCTGCTTGTCAAAAATTTCAAAACCGACTTTATTGTCCTTTAAAATTCCCATAGAAGCTACGGAAATTCGCTCTTTATAAACGTCGGCAGTCGGCACTAAGATGGTGCCTTCATTGTAAATTTTATATTTTACGCCGTTTTTTTCAAGCTGCTGAACGATAAGCGCAGAATCACTCGGAGAGATGTTTTCAAAAAGTACGCTATATCCATCATAGCTTTGAGCTTGAGAGCTTTTATAAATACTAAGAAAGACCAAAAAACCCACGACAAACACAACCGAGCTTGCCGCGATTATACGCTGTTTTAAAGAGAGATTTTGATAAATTTGTCCAATCTGCTGAAATATCGCTTTAAAATCCATTTCCTATCTTATAGTCCCCTCTAATTCGCTTAAAACTCTATCATTTTGCCACTGTAGTCCTATCGTGATACGAACGGCATTTAGTCCATAACTTTTTAAATCACGTAAAATTATACCTTTTTTTAGCAGAATTTGCGCGATATCGCTTGCATTTAGCTCATTAAATTTATAAGTTATGAAATTTGTATAGCTATTTATAAACTCGATTTGGTTTTTCTTTGCAAATTCTTCATACCTTATCATCTCTTTAAAATTCGCTTCTATCGAGCGCCTTACGAACTCCTCATCTTTTAGAGCTTCAATCGCCGCTTTAAGACTTAAATTCGTGATGTTAAAAGGCGCTCTAAGCTTGCCAAGCTCGCCTATGACGCTAGCGTCTGCGATACCGTACCCCACTCGCATACCGCCAAGCCCATAAGCCTTAGAAAAGGTGCCAAGATAAACGGCGTTTTTAAATTTCGCTATAAGCTCGTTTGGTTTTATCTCTTTTTTAGCGTCTTTAAATTTTGCAAATTCCTGATACGCGCCGTCGATCACCACAAGGACGTTTTCATCAACTTCGCCAAGAAATTTATATACTTCATCCGCATCTACACACTCGCCAAGCGGGTTGTTCGGCAAGCAAAGAAATATCATAGCAATCTCGTCTTTATGCGCATTATAAATTTCTCTAAATTCGTTTAAATCATGTTCTTTGGCTTTGGTTTTATAGATTTTAGTGCCGGTTTGTTTGGCATAAATTTCATACATAGCAAAGGTTACTCCCGCCATCAGCACGGCGTTTTTAGCATTTGCCTTTGCATGAACGGCAAACTCTATCACTTGATCGCTTCCCGAGCCTATTATAAGGCACTTTTCATCTACGCCAAATTTCTTTGCAAGAGCTTCTTTTAGCTCAAAATAGCTATCATCAGGATATAAGCTCATCTTGCTTGCATACTCTCTTATGGCTTCAACGACGGCTTTGCTCGTGCCAAACGGATTTTCGTTACTAGCTAGCTTGATCACGTCATTTGCAGCTATGCCAAATTCTCTAACCACAAGTTCGATCGGCTTACCCGCTTCGTAATTTATCAAATTTGCCAAATTCTCGTTAAATTTCATCTCTCATCTCCTGAAATGTAGCTTCCAAGCCATGTTATCTCATCGCCGAATGTCTTTACTTTTTCAATGGCTCTAATGACGTTTTCATCGTCTATATGACCTTCAAAATCTATATAAAAGACAGTCCTAAACTCGCGCTCTTTTATAGGACGGCTTTCAAGCTTGGTTAAATTTATCCCCTCATCCCTAAAGGCTCCAAGCAAGTCGGCAAGCCCACCGGGACGGTGATCGGTGCGAGCTAAGATAGATGTTTTGTTTCTCTGAGCGCGCTCGTTTTTAAAATCACTCAGTATAAAAAATCTCGTGCGATTTGCCATATTATCCTCGATCGTCTCAAACAAAATCGGTACATTATAAAGCTTGGCTGCAATCTTTGAGCAGATCGCCGCCGAATTTGGCTCGGTCGAAGCGAATTTCGCAGCCTCTGCGGTTGATTTTGTAGGGATAAATTCGGCACTTGAAAGCAGATGATCATCTAAAAATTTAAGGCACTGGTTGTATCCTTGCGGATGTGAATAAATACGCTTAATGTCGCCTAAATTCTCGCAAGTACTTGCAAAGCTGTGGTGTATATCCATGTAAATTTCAGCCACTACTTTAACGCCCTCAAACCTGCCAAGACAATCAAGCGTCGCGCCAACTGCGCCTTCGGTGTTGTTTTCGATAGGAACTACACCGTATTTTGCCTCTTTGTGCTTAAGCTTAGTAAAAACCGACTCGATCGTAGCAAGTGGCAGATACGAGCTCATCGCGCCAAATCTACTCTCGGCAGCCTGATGAGTGTAAGTGCCTTCAGGCCCTAAGTAGGCGACTTTCTCGGGCATTTCAAGATTTCTGCTAACTGCGAAAATTTCAAGATATATCGCTTCGATTGCCGATTTATTCAAGATATTTGAGCCGCTACTTTCAAGGCGGTTTAGTATCGCTCTTTCTCGCTCGGGACGATATATAGAAGTGCCGCTGGTCTGCTTTAATTCGCCGATTTTTTTGACAAACTTCATGCGTTCGTTTAATTTTTTTAAAATTTCATCATCAATCTTGTCGATTTCACTTCGCAAATCATTTATATTTTGCATTTAGCTCCTTTAAAAACTCGGAAACATCGGCGTAAATTTTATCTACTACGTGTGGCTTAACGCCTGAATTTTTAGCATCCTTTACCTTGCCGCTTAAAACAAGAGCCGTTTTCATGCCAAGCTCTTTTGCACCCACCAAATCGCCCTTAGCATCATCGCTGATTATCAAAATATCGTTAAAATTAGCCTTTGCATTTTGTAAATTTAATAAATCCAAGGCGGATTTATAAAACTCCTTGCTTGGCTTTCCGATGACTTCATATTCGCGTCCCGTAGCGTAATTTAGCATCTTGGCTATCGCTCCTACGCCGGGATAGCTTCTATTATTTTTTTTATATACGCTAGTTTCACTCATTGCAATTAGTTTTGCACCGTTTTGCAAAATTTCTATCATTGAAGCGAATTCATCAAATTTGAAGTCATCTCCGCTAGCCACTATCACGGCTTTAGCGAAATTTTCATCAAGCTCATAGCCTAAATTTCTCATGGTTTGCTTGAATTTATCGGCTCCAAAGGCTGCGATTTTACAAGGCGGCAAGATGCTTTCAAGCACACAAAAAGGATCTATATAAGCACCCTCTTTTATCGCTAGCCCCTTGTTTCTAAGCTCTGCTAAAAACTCATCGCTTTTAAATTTCGTGTTATTTGTTATGACGACATATGGAATGCTTTGCAAATTTAAAAACTCAATCAGCTCGCAAGCGCCGTTTATAGGGCTTTTGTCGCTATCGCTTATCAAAGTGCCTTGAACGTCGATAAATATCACAAAAGATCCTTCTCAAGAGCGATCAGATCCTCAAAACTTTCGCGATGCCTAATCAAAAAATCCTTACCCTCTTTTATGCCAACTTCTGCGGCTCTTAAGCGCGTGTTGTAGTTGCTACTCATGCTAAAGCCGTAGGCTCCTGCTGATTTTACCACAAGCAGATCCTTGCTATCGCAAGTCGGTAAATTTACATTTTTGGCTAAAAAATCGCCGCTTTCGCATACTGGACCTACCACATCGCAAAGGCTAAAGTCAAATTTGTCCAAATCCTCTTGCTTGCAGCCACAGACCGCTTGTCCGTCTTTAACTGCAAAAATTTTATGCTCCGCTCCGTAAAGGCTTGGGCGAAGCAAGTCGTTCATCGCTCCGTCAACCACGACAAAACGCTTTTGTTTATTAAATTTCTCATACAAAACGCTAGTTAAAAAATATCCGCTATTGCCTACGATAAATCTACCCGGCTCACAAACGATCGTTACGTCAAGACCGCTTAAATTGCTCAAAATTCCCTGCGCGTACTCATATAAATTCGGCTCTTTTTCATCGCCATATACGATACCAAGTCCGCCGCCAACGTCAAAAAATTTGATATCGATCTCAATTGATTTTAATTCCCTAAGCAGATTTGAAACGACCTTTGAAGCCTGCACTATAGGCTCTATATCGGTGATTTGCGAGCCGATATGAGAGTGTATCCCGACAGGCTCAAGGAAGGCCGAATTTTTAGCGTGTAAGTACATTTTTTTAGCGGTTTTAATATCAACGCCAAATTTATTTTCATTAAGTCCCGTTGAGATATAAGGGTGGGTTTTGGCGTCTATATCGGGATTTACTCTTATACTTATGCGAGCCGTTTTGCCAAGTTCTTTTGCAACCTTTTCAAGACTATACATCTCGGCTTCGCTCTCTAAATTTATCATCAAAATTTCATTTTCAAGAGCGAATTTGAGCTCATCATCGCTCTTACCCACGCCGCTAAAAATGATCTGGTATTTTTTAGCTCCCGCCATCAAAGCTCGCCTTACTTCGCCTTGGCTTACGCAATCAAACCCTGCACCTAAATTTGCAAGATGCTTCAAAACGCTTAAATTTGAATTTGCCTTAACGGCATAGCAAACCAAAGATTTTCTAGCGTGAAAAGCCTGCTTTAAAGCCTCATATCTAGCGGCTATATAATCAAAATCATAAACATAAAGAGGGGTGCCGTAAGTTTTGGCTAAATTTGTAAAATCCATAAAATTAACCTTGATAGAAATGATTAGATTTTACTGAATTTTCGCCTAAATTTGACTTAACGGTGCTTAAAATAAAGATATAAAGCGACCCCAAATATACAAACTATCGGCAACAAGACTCCAATCTCCGGCAGTATAACACCGTTATGAGCAAATCTCATGAGTACAAATAGAGCACCCCAAACACAAAGTGTTACTATAATAAACATAAAACTGGCAAGTGCGAGATTAAAAAATCTACCAGTAACAGGCAAGAAATAATAGATTATAAAAACCATTAGAGGCGCAAAAAACGGAGAAAAGGCTAGATTGTACAAGGTGGTTTTAGCCGCATTTAGCCCAACGCCTTCTTTTTCAAATGCAAATATAAAATCAAGCGCGTCTAAAATGGATAAGGAAGAGCTTGATCTATAAGCATTTTCGATAATTTTTGGTTTAAAACCCTCTAAACTCTCAAGAGTGTCAAAGTGCCTTATATCAAGCCCTTTTGCGCCAAGCTTTACGATTTCCGGCATAGTAGTTGCATTTACATCTTTAAGCAACCATTTGTTATCGCTAAAGCTTGCTTCGTTACCAAAAGTAGCGCTTAGCAGCTTTCCATTAGACACATCAAATATCCTTATGTCTTTTACCGTAGCCGTTACGGGATTAAGCTCTTTGATGTAGATAAATTTGCCCTCAAATTTCAAAAATATATCAGAACTAACACGCGAAATTTGAGAAGTTTTCATCAAATTTCTTTGAAATTCGTAAGAATAGGCAAATGGGGTAAAATTTAAGCCGACATACATAAGGGTAATCACAAGAGCAATGATAAAAGGCGGCTTAATAAGCGTGTTTTTGCTGATACCAAGAGCGTAAAAGCTAATAAGCTCGTTGTTTCTAATCATGCTAAATTTACTAACAATCAAGGCAAAAATCAAAGATAGCGGAAGCACGTAATTAACGGCAGTAAGCGATGTCAGCGAGAAATAAAGCAGCCTTAAGTTCGCACTTGTGGGCATGTCTTTTAGATTTGTAAGTATGTCGATACCCACGTAAAAAAATATGAGGGCTAAAAATATCACAAAAAAAGATTTAAAATATAGCCAGCCGACATATCTTGCGTACAAATTCACTAAAACACCTTCATTAAATTTGTCGAATTTTATCTAATTTAAATTAAATCCAGCCTATTTAAGGATAAATTTTAAGCTTTAATTTGACAAATAAGATATTTTTGACTTTTGCGATACTGAAATTTATAAGAATCTTGAGATTTCTTTTAAATGGGTAGTTTTTTAATAAAAGAATAAAAACTCATCTGGAAATTTTTATTGTTTAAATTTAACTCTTTAAAATCAAAGCGAAATTTAGGATTTTAATTTAACAAATTCCCTTTTTTGTAGAGTATTTTTGAGAAATACTAGCGACATCGCTTCTGATAAGCTCTAAAACCGCCTCTTTAGTATAGCTTAAAACTTTTTGCAAGCATTCATTTTCATCTTCGATAAAGGCACCAAGTACATGACTTGTGACACTTGCTTTATCGCTTCTGCCTATGCCTATGCGGACTCGTTCATACTCGCTTCCAATTAAGCTATCAATCGATTTTAGTCCATTATGCCCGCCGCTACTACCGCCTATTTTAAATTTAACCGTTCCAAGCTTAAGGTCTAAGTCATCGTGAATTACTATAATGCGCTCCGGTTTGTAAAAATCATTTACCGCTTTTACGCTGTTTCCTGATAGGTTCATGAAAGTTTGCGGTTTTAAAAGAAGCAAATTTGAAAATTTAAAAAGTTCGCCTTGAAATTTGCTAGAACTAACGTCGGCAAATTTCTCGGTTTTAAGTAGGTCTACAAGCATAAACCCGATATTGTGTCTTGTTTTTTCGTATTGTGAGCCGGGATTTCCCAGCCCAACTATAAGGATCAATCTATAAGCCTTAAACTACTTAGCTTTTACAACTCCGACAACTGCAACATGACCGGCATCAACCATGCTAACGCCCGCAGGAACGGTGATATCTCTTACTAATATAGTATCTTCTACGTCAAGCTTGCTAACGTCAAGCGCAAATGAATTTGGTAGGTTTTCAGCTGTACATTTTACCGCAAGTCTCTTTTTTGATAGGATCAAAACGCCTTTATTTTTAAGACCGATCGGTGTTCCAAAAGGCTTAACTGGAATTAGATATTTTGATACAACACCAGGAAGTGCAACTTTTAGATCCACGTGCTTAAGAGCGTTTGTGATAGGATCTTTTTGATACTCTACAATAACGACTTTAAGTACCTTATCGCCAACCTTTACATCAAATGCAAGACTATCTTTTTTGCGCACCTCTTTGATAAATTCATTTACCTTAAAAGCCGCCTCAATATTCTCTAATCCTTTTCCGTAAATATTTGCGATTAGATAACCATCTCTTCTCAAAGCTTTAGAAGCTTTTTTGCCGATACTCTCTCTAACGATACCTTCTAACATCGTTTTCCTTTCATAAAAAATAAATGCCGATTTTAGCCAAAATTTTATAAATTTAGCCTAAATTTAACTGTCCAAGTCTTTAAGCGCGATTACGTCGCGTTTTAACCTTTCAGTGTAATCCTCTTCTCCGCTTGCAAGATCCAGCATGCCCTCTTTTGCTAAATTTGCGTTTTTAATTTTGATTTCAAGGTTGTTTCTATTAGTTGATTTTTCTAGTGCCTCTTCAAGATCTATTATCTCTTCATTATAAAGCTCAAGCAGATGCTGATCAAAAGTCTGCATGCCATAGGTGTTTTTACTCTGCTCTATCGCGTCATAAATTTCACCATCTCTGCCGTCCATTATCATATTTTTAATTCTTACGTTTTTAATCATCACTTCAACGGCGGGTCTTCGTGTATTTTGAAGAGTTCTAACAAGCCTTTGAGAAATTATTGCTTCAACAACAGAAGCAAAGGTCATCTTTATACGATTTTGCTCCTCTTTTGGAAACATATTTATAATTCGCCCCACAGTCTCTTTAGCGTCCAAAGTATGTAGAGTAGAAAGCACCAAGTGTCCTGTTTCAGCCGCAGCCATCGCTGTTTTTACTGTTTCAAGATCTCTCATCTCGCCAACCAAAATAACATCTGGATCTTCGCGCAAAGATGCACGTAAAGCATCCGAAAATCCGCTCGCATCTTGTCCTATAGCTCTTTGATTTACGATACTTTTTTGATCGGTATAGACATACTCGATAGGATCTTCAATGGTAATAATATGCCTATTTTTCTTTTTATTTATACGATTAATCATACTCGCAAGAGTTGTAGTTTTACCGCTTCCCGTAGGTCCTGTTACCAAGATAATACCTCTATTTACTCTATCGCAAATTTTTTCAACTATGGCAGGTAAAAAAAGTTGACTTATAGTAGGAATTTTGCTTGTTATTGTTCTAAATACTGCCGAAACTCCATCCATTTGAAAAAATATATTTACACGAAATCGATAATCTTCATTTAGTTTATGAGTAAAATCTACGCTTTTTTTCTCTACAAGCTCTTTAAAACGAGAACGCAATAGTTCTTTAGCTAGAGTTACTCCTTCTGATTGGGTCATAACCTTATCGTTCATCTTTTTAATTTCGCCATTAAATCTACCGTAGATATATCCGCCCGATTTTACATGAAGATCACTTCCGCCATTTTGCACAAGCTCGGAAAGATACTCATTTAACTCATCCCTTAAAACGAAGTCTAGTTTAGAAACATCTACTTCAAATTGAGAACTTTGCATGCTATAACTCCCAAATTTTAGTTTTGTTTTAATGCTTTCATTATCTCTTCATATGCCTGCACAAACTGTTTTATGCCGTCATTTAAAAGCTCTTTATAAACTCTGCTCATATCTATATCGGCTCTTTTTACTACTTCAAAAAATCTCTCGATACTATCATCGCTTGCGGCTTCTTTTGGCTCGCTATTTTGGCTTATAAAAGCTTTGATCGTATCAAGCGGGGCGGTATTGATCGAGTTTTTATACATTAGCTCTTTTACGTAATAATCCTTGCTAAGCTCATCGCCCTTTACGCCGGTGCTTGCAAAGAGAGCTCTTACGTTGGCTAAATTCCTAGCCTCTATGATTTTATAAATTTTAGTAGCATTCATTATGCCGATTTGTCCCGTAGGAAGTGAGCTTTGACGCATCTTTTCGTCAAGCAATCTATCAAAACGGCTTACAAAAATACTTATCACGCCCTGAGGAAGTTTTGTATTTGGGAATTTTTTCCCGTAAATTTGTGTTCCGCTCTCAAAGGCTTCAAGACAAGATATCGCTTGCTCAGGTGAAAATATAAGCGTAGCATTAACCGAAATTCCTCTTGCCATAAGCGCGCTCATCGCTTCAAATCCTGCTTTTGTCGCAGGAATTTTGATCATAACGTTTGGCATAGCCATCTCATTAAACAGCCTAACGCCCTCTTCTATCGTGCCTTGAGTATCATCACAAAGATTTGGATCAACCTCGATACTTATAAACCCGTCATCCTCGTTTGCGAAATTTTTTATAAGCTTATTTGCTGCGATTTTGATATCTTGCATAGCAAGAGTCTCGTAGATATTTTTAGGATGTTTTCTCTCGCTTTGCTCTATAGTGCTTTTGTAAGCGCTTGAAGTTAAAAAGGCCGATTTAAATATCGCGGGGTTTGAAGTAGCTCCGTTTATCGCGTCTGAATTTATAAGTTCTACAAATTCTCCATTTAAAAAATCCCTCTCCACAAAATCACACCATAGCGAAAATTTGACATTACCGTTAAACATCTTTTTGCCTTTTATACTAAATTTATTATCTCTCTTAAATCTTTTTTATCTATACAGTGCGTCGCTTTGGCTCTTAAAATTTCTTTAGCGCAAAAGGCGATTTTGAGACTTGAATGTTCAAACATGGATATATCATTGGCTCCGTCCCCTACACTCATAGTTTCGTCTTTGCTGATGCCTAGCAAATTTTGCAAATTTTGCATCATAGTGCCTTTTGAGAAACCAAACATCATCTCGCCTCCCACAAGTCCGCTTAAAGCGCCGTCTTTTGAGTGCAAGATATTTGCAAAGCTAGCGTCAAATTTAAGCTTAGCTTGCGCCCTATCCGTTCCTGCATGAAATCCTCCGCTAAAAACAACCACTTTTACACTTTTGGATTTTAGATGAGCTATCAGCTCAAAGGCTCCTGGCATAAGCGGTAAATTTTCACAAATTTCATCGACTTTCTCTACACTAAGTCCTTTTAGCAGGCTTACGCGCTTAGTTAAGCTCTCAAAAAAATCAAGTTCGCCCGCCATAGCGCGTTTGGTTATAGCACTAACTTCATCGCCTACTCCGTGAGCCTGCGCTAAAAAATCAATAGTCTCTCCGTCCATCAAAGTAGAGTCAAAATCAAAAACACAAAGTTTTATCAAAATTTAGCCTTTAAAAATCGCGCTTTAAGAGCGACTCAACTTTTAAAATCGTAAGGATATTTTGATCTCTTTTGCCGATTCCATAGATCATGCCTTTTTCTTTCAGCAAAGTCTCAGGCGGCGGATCGATCCTGTTCTTTTTAATTCTAATTGCCTCGGTTAGCCTATCTATAACAAATCCCGCCACTCTGTTTTCATCATCCTTCATCACGATATATCTCGTATTTGCATTAGGTTTTGTGGCGTTTAGAGAAAAACGCTTCCTAAGATCAATTAGCGGTATAACGCTTCCGCGCAGATTAAATACACCTAAAACATACTCAGGAACGCTTGGCACGCGAGTATATTCGATCGGTTTAATAATCTCTTGGATGTTTAAAATCGGTATCGCATACTCCTCGTCTCCTACTATAAATCCGACAAGTTGGACTATTTCGTCTCTATCCTTTTCACTAGGATCTGAAATTTGCTTTTTCTGTCTTTTTAGAACCTGATTTAATTTGTCATTCATGTTCTATCCTATCATTTTAATATTTTTTCTAACTACGTTTTCAAGGTATTCTGATGAGTACGGCTTAGTGATATACTCAGTCATTCCCACTTCAACTCCTCTTAATCTATCCGTCTTTGAAGTCCTTGAAGTAACTGCTATCAGCGGTAAATTTCTATACTTTGAGTATTTGCGAATTTCCGCAGCCAAAGTATATCCGTCCATCCTTGGCATCTCTATATCTATAAGCATAGCATCAAGAGCGTGTTCGCCAGATTTTACTATACTAAGCGCTTCAACGCCGTTTGTAGCTTCTATAACGGTTACACCAAGCGGCTCAAGCGATCTTTGCATGATATTTCTATCCATCTTGGAATCATCCACTATCAGCACCTTATAATCGCTTGGCTTTTCTTTAGTCGTTTTTGAAGCTTCAAGACTGGCTCTGATATCTACTTTGATATCTTTTGCCATCTCCATCATAGCGGCAACGTCGATTATAAGCGTTACACGTCCGTCACCTCTTATGGTAGCGCCTGCGATTCCAGGGATATTTTGCAGATAGTCGCCCATGGATTTTATAACGATCTCTTCTTGACCTACAAGGCTATCTACTATGATACCAAGCTTAGCTTCCGCAACACCGATGATAACGACATAGGTTTGCTCTCCTCCGTCAAATACCTGCTTAACGCCAAAGATGTCTGAAAGCTTAACAAGCGAAAGAACCTCGTCTCGCAACCTAAGTACGTTCTTGCCGTCGATAGTGTATATATCATCTATAGGCACGCGAACCGTTTCAAGAACACTTGCAAGCGGGATAGCGAAAAATTCCTCTTGAGAGCCGACTAAAAGCGACTGGATGATAGCTAGAGTAAGAGGAATTTTAAGTTTTACGACCGTTCCTTTTCCAAGCTCGCTATCTATATCGATTAATCCGTTTAGCTTTTCTATATTTGTCTTAACGACATCCATTCCTACGCCGCGTCCACTTACGTTTGTGACCTTAGCCGCAGTTGAAAATCCGGGCTTAAATATAAGACTAAACGCCTCTTTATCACTCATCGCATCAGCTTCACGCTCGGTTATTATGCCTTTTTCGATCGATTTTGCCTTAAGCATATCGGCATCAAGGCCTTTACCGTCGTCTGCGATCTCAACTACTATGTGATTACCTTCATTATAGGCTTTTAGCTGGATAGTTCCTTTTTCGCTTTTGCCTGCGGCAATTCTGGTCGCGCCGTCTTCTATGCCGTGATCACAAGAATTTCTTATCATATGCACAAGCGGATCGCCGATTTGCTCGACTATGGACTTATCAAGCTCGGTCTCTTCACCCGCGATTTCAAGATCGATCTGTTTATTTAACTCACGACTTAAATCCCTTATCATACGAGGGAATTTGTTAAACACTTTAGCGATAGGAAGCATTCTTGTCTTCATAACCGCAAGCTGGATATCCGTAGTTACAAGGCTTAAGCTAGAAACTACTTGATTTAGCTCTTCAAGGAATTTTTCGCCCTCATATCTCTCCTCTACGTCATCATAAATTTTAAGCAAGCGGTTTTTGCCAAGTACCAGCTCGCCGATTAAATTCATCAAATGATCAAGTCTTTTAACCTCTACGCGTATAGTTTGCTCCGCATCACTTCCGCCTGCTGAGGCAGCGGGAACTTTCTTCTCGGCTTCAGCTTTTTTAGGCGTGCTTGGTGCAACAGGTTTAGGTGCAGGCTTAGCAGCTGCTTTTGGAGCCTCAGGAGCCAAATTTGCACTAGATACAGGCGTACTTGCCGCTTTTTGCGCTCTACGGGCTTGATCTTCCGCTTTTCTTACTTTAAGCAGTCTTTCTATCTCTGCCTCTATCTCATCATCGCTTAAATTTGATAAATTTTCATCGCTGATCGGCTCAGGTTCAGGCTCGGCTTGCACTTCCTCTACAGGCTCGGCTTTTGGGCTTTCTTGAACCACAGCTGCGCTTTCGCCCTCTGAAATAGCAGTAAGTCTAGTGCAGATATCATTTATATCTATGCCTACATCGGTGTCATTTCCATTATCTCTAATTCCGTGCAAAAGCGACTTCATCATGTCGATTGATTCAAGTACGACGTCCATGATGTCAGGCGTTATCTTAAGCTCATCTTTTCTGGCTTTGTTTAAAACATCTTCCATATGATGCGTAAGTTTGGTTAAAACATCAAAATTTAAAAACGAAGATGATCCTTTTACAGTGTGAGCAACGCGGAAAATTCTATTTAAAAGCTCCAAATCCTCAGGGTTTGACTCAAGCTCGATAAGGTCATGGTCGATTTGCTCGACTAGCTCAAAGGCTTCTACCAAAAAGTCTTCAAGTATCTCTCTCATATCATCCATATCTTACCCCTATTTCGCTGATTTTTGCGCTTCGATAACACGAAGCACCTCATTATAAAGAATAGTCGCATCAAATTTCGTTAAGTACGCAGCACCGCCCGCCTCTTTACTCTGAGCCTCACTATAAACATTACTCAAAGAGGAGTTAAAGATAATAGGTATGTTTGAGTATCTATTATCATCTTTAAGAGTCGCCGCGAAGCGGTATCCGTCCATCTGAGGCATCTCGATATCGCTTAATATAATCCTTAAATGTTCGTTTAATTTATCTCCGTACATCTCGTAAAGATCTTGCATCTTAGAAAGTCCTTCGATACCGTCTTTTGCTTCGACCACCTTTAGCCCCATCTTTTCAAGAGTATCTTTTACGAGCTTTCTGGCAGTCGAGCTATCATCAAGAACAAGCGCCACGCCGTGAAGCTTCTTAGCCTCATCTATATCAACCTCGATCTTAGGACTATAAATTCCAAGCTCTTCAACGATACTTTCAAGATCCAGTATCAACAAAACTTCATCGTTTTCTATGCGAGTTACGCCTGTTATTTTGCCTTTATCAAGCGTGCCTGAGCTTGCAGAAAAGCTTGCAGCTTCTATATCCGCCCAATTAATTCTGCGAATTCTTTTAGCTTCGTGAACTATAAAACCTATCAAAATTTCGCTAAATTCCGAAATTATTACGCGCGGTTTCATAACGGCTTCTTGCGGCTCTTTTATATTCATCCATTTGGCTAAATTTATAACCGGTATCACTACGCCCCGTAAATCAAAAATTCCTTCTATATATTCAGGAACACCCGGAAGTTCGGTCAAATTTGGCATCTTGATGATTTCGCGGACCTTAGCGACATTTACGCCGTATATACCCTCATATACTCTGTCGCCCGTCTGCTTAAAAATTCTAAAATCAACAAGCTCCATCTCGTTTGAACCGGTCTTTAAAACGTTATCATCAAACATCTTGGCCCCTTGCGCTCTTTAGAGCAAACTTAATCTTTGGTGCGTATTCTACTATAAAATAACTTTGCTCGCATGCAAAACTCGGAACGTTGATATATTGTTGATTTTGAAACTCAAATATATCTCCTTGGTGAAAATGCCCTTCGATTATGATTTCTTCGGTATAATTTGCCACTCTTTTTGCCGCTAAATTTTTAAAATTTGGAATTTTATAAGTTAAATTTTTATGTCGTAATTTTTTAAAAAGCGCCTTTGAAATTTTAAAATTTAACAAATTATCAATAAAATTCATACATTTTAAAAACAACTTGAGCCTTAAAAATCTCAAAGCATATTTGCTAACAAAAGGCAAAAATATATCTCCGTGCGCAATAGCCACGTTTTGCGCGCATTCGCTCTTAAATTTGACAGGTTGCGCAGTGATTGGAAAGACTCGCACGTTTTTTAAGATTTTTGAAAGGTTAAAGTCGTGATTTCCCTCAAAATAATAAATTTCTATACATTTGGAAAGCTCATTTATAAGCCTTATATGCTCGCTTGCAAATTTAAGCGGATAATCGCAGTAATCCGATAAAAAATCAAACATATCGCCCATCAAAAATAGCTGCGGAGCGCAAATTTTGCCCTCTTTTAATGCTCGCAGAAATTTTAAAAATTCGGGGCGATTTTCGTTAGCGTGAGAATCGGCTATAAAAATCGCGCCATTTTTTATCGTCAAATTTTGCATTTTAAGGAAGGCAGGTATAGATCGGAAGTGCCGTATCTTCGCTAAATCCGCAGATCAAATTCGCATTTGCAAGGGCTTGCGAGCTGGCACCCCGCAAGAGATTATCAATGGCCGAGTTTATAAAAATTTTATCCTCATTAACATAAGCCGTTATATCGCAAAAATGCGTTCCTGCAACGCTTTTGATGCTAACGGGTTCATTTTTAATCCGCACGAATTTTTCAGCTTCATAAAATTTATTTAAAATTTCGCAAGGATCTATCTTGCTAGTAAGTTTCGCATAAACACTTACTAGCATCCCGCGCGTTATAGGAAGCAAGTGAGGCACGAAAAGTGTAGGTATTTGCCTGCCTGCAAGAAGTGAAATTTGCTCTTTTATCTCGTCACTATGGCGGTGTTTTATCGGATTATAGGCGTTTGCGTTTTCATTCACGCTCACAAAATGGCTTGTCGCGCTTAGTTTTTTACCTGCCCCGCTAACTCCGCTTTTTGCATCTATTATCACACCAAATTCTCTGTCGATAAACTGCAAAAATGGCGCGATAGCTAAGATAGAAGCTGTCGGATAACATCCCGGATTTGCGATTAAATTTGCTCTTTTTATGCGGTCGCGGTTTAGCTCTACTAGTCCATAAGCCGCATTTGATAAATTTTCAAGATCTAGGTGCTTGCAGTAATTTTTCTCATAAAGCTCAAGACTCAAGCGATAATCGGCAGAAAAATCAACAACCTTAACGCCAAATTTCAAAAGCTCTTTTGCATATTTCATCGCCTCTTGATGCGGCAACGCCAAAAAGACAAGTTCGCATTTTTTAGCCGCTTCGCTTGCGTTTGCAGCACTTACTTCAAACTCAAAAACGCCTTTTAAAGAGGGGAAAATTTCCTCTATCCTAGAAGCAGAACTTGCAGCAAGGTAAGTGATCTTAAATTCAGGGTGATTTAAAAGCAGCTTTATAAGCTCAAATCCAGTATATCCGCTAACGCCGATGATGCCTACATTTATCATCTACTCTCCAAATTTGATAGGTTTATAGCTAACGGAGATGATCTCTATCTCGCTTGCGCCGTTTGGCAAATTTAGCGTCACGTCATCGCCCTCGCTCTTGCCGATAAGCTGTCTGCCAAGGGGTGAGTTTATAGAGATTAAGCCTCGCTCCAGGTTACTCTCAGGCGTTCCTACTAGAGTATAGGACTTTTCTATCTCGGTTTCAACGTCCATTATCACAACCGTTGAGCCGAATTTCACTTTATCATGCTCGTATTCGCTGGGATCTATCACTTTTGCTCTGCTTACTATGTCGCTAAGCTCGGCGATCCTGCTTTCGATGAAGGATTGTTTCTCGCGCGCTGCGTGATATTCGGCGTTTTCTTTTAGATCGCCGTGACTTCTTGCGATGTCGATCTCTTCGACTATGCGGGGACGCTCCACGGTTTTTAAATTTTTAAGTTCGTTTGTGATTTTTTCGTATCCAAATATAGTCATCGGTTCAGTCATTTTTATCCTTTTTTATTTTGTATCATATTTGCAACTGCGTTTGCAGAGCCGTGCTCAAGGTACTCTCTAAGCTGTGCACAACCGTTTATAAATTTTTGCCTATCACACTCTTGATAAGCCTTAAGCAAATTTTGCGCAGTTACTTCATCTTGCAAAAGCTCGGCGTGAAGCGGCTCTTTGCCCAAAAAATCAAAAATAATATTAGCAAGCCCTGCAAATTTCACCTTCACAAGCCTTCTAGCGATAAACATATCAATGGCTTTTGCCTTGTAAGCTAGCACAAACGGCGTTGCGATAAGGGCTGATTGAAGCGTGGCGGTTCCCGAGCAGATAAATGCAAATTCGCTTTGCAAAAGCGCTCTTGGTGCGTTATTTGTAAGCGTAAATTCGCTTATATCACCGTAAATTTCAAGCTCTTTCATCAAAAACTCAGGCACGCAAAGTAGCTTTTCGCCATCTATTTGCCTTGCAACCTCTTTAAAAACAGGCATAAGCCTAGTTATCTCAGCCTTTCTAGAGCCCGGTAAAAAGGCTATCTTGCCGCTATTTATAAGAGTATTTTTACGCACTCTAAGCTCATCCATCAAAGGATGTCCCACATAAGTAGCGCGGTTATAAAACATCTTATCAAAAGGCAAGATCGAAGCCAAGTTATCGCAATACTTCTGCACTTTAGCCACTCTGCCCGCTTTCCAAGCCCAAACTTGCGGCAAGATGTAGTAAGTTATAGGCGTTTTAATGCCTGCTTCTTTAATCGCCTTTGCAAGCGGTAAATTGAAGGCTGGACTATCGATGAGCAAGACGTGATCGCACTCGCGAGCCAAATTTACCATCTCTTTGATAGCGCGTTTTGCCTTAAAATAAAGCGGCAAAACCTCCACAAAACCCATCGCCGAAAATTCGCTACTTCGCATAAAAGGCTTACCGAATTTCTCGTCAAAAATTCCTTCAAGCTCGTAATTATGCAGATACTCAAGCACCTCGGCCAAGTGCAAATTCGCCGACGCCTCAAGGCATGAAACAAGCAGCTTCACTGATTTCCCTCAAATTCTTCTATGACATACTTAAGCTCTTGCGTTCGCTCCTTAGTCATCTTTAGATAGCAATTCGCCGAATAAACAAGATACATCGTGCCTTGAGGTGGGACAAACGGGCATTTAGCCTCTTTATAAGCGACCCATTTTCTTTGGATATCTTTTAGCCTCTTTTTATTTTCGTCGTTCAATACACTCATAGCTTTTTTATAAGTTTCGTTTAAAATTTTGTCTTGAATTTCAAACTCTTTATTTATGCACTCTATCATCCCCGCCGTAGAGCTATCGGCCTCTATGCACGCTTTAACTCTTAGTTCGGATTCATCCGCTGCGCCTTTGCTTAAATTTGGAGCGCTTTCAGTTTTAACAACAAGCTGCTGCGCGCTAAAAGCAAGGCTTGTCGCAAGCACGATAAATGTAAATTTTTTAAGCACATTTTATCCTTTGGAATTTGACAAAGATTATCCCTAAAAGTGGCTAAATAAATAATAAATTTAAAATTTGGCTTTATGAGGCTATAACGAAAGCTATGTTAAAATAGCAAAAATTTTAAAGGTGAAATTTGAAAGAGATTCTTATCACAAACGACGACGGATTCGAGGCTAAAGGGCTTCATGAGCTTGCTCGTGCCTTAAAAGAAATTCCTGATACAAACGTTACTATAGTAGCCCCAAGTAGCGAGAAATCAGCCTGCGCGCACTCCCTTACTCTTACAAAGCCGCTTAGGTTTATAAAGATAGACGATAACTTCTTTAAACTCGATGACGCAACGCCGAGTGATTGCGTATATCTAGCGCTTCACGCACTTTATAACAAAAAGCCCGACCTCATCATAAGCGGCATAAATCACGGCGCGAATTTAGGCGAGGATATAACCTACTCAGGCACGTGCGGAGCGGCTATGGAAGGTGTTTTACAAGGAGTTAAGAGTATAGCGTTTTCGCAATTTTACAAAAACGACAGCATCGATATGCTTGGCTTTTCTTTAGCACGCGAAATAGTTAAATTTATCGTTCCTCGCGTGCTTGAAGGGCAAATTTGCCTGCCTGAAAGGCAGTTTTTAAACGTAAATATCCCCGCCGTTACTCAAAAAGATTTTAAAGGCTATCAAGTAGTGCCTGTGGGCAAGCGAAGCTACGCGACTCACGCAACGCTAAATCGCAATCCGCGCGGGGTGGAGTACTACTGGCTGGGAGTTGCCGCGCTTGATTACGAGCAAGGCGATCCAAGCGATATCAGCGTAGTAAACGAAGGCTACGCAAGCTTAACGCCCATAATGCTTGATATGACGGCGCACGCGAGCTTAAATTCGCTTAAAAAGAGCCTTGATGGATAGATTTACGCGAGTTAGATGGCTTTTGGGCGATGAAAAATTCGCCAAACTTCAAAAGGCTAAAATTTTAGTTTGCGGAGTTGGCGGCGTGGGCGGAATTTGCGTTGATGCACTTGCTCGTTCGGGTGTGGGGCACATCACCATCATAGACAAAGACACATTTGACATCACAAACCAAAATCGCCAAATTTACAGCGAAGCGGTCGGAGAGGTGAAGGTAGGCGAATTTGCTAAAATTTATCCTAACATCACGCCCATTTGCGAACTTATAACGCCTGAATTTGTGGCGAATTTTAACTTTAGCGAGTTTGATTTGGTAATCGATGCGATTGACGATATGGCAGCTAAGGTTGCTCTTGCAAATGCAGCGCACGGCAAGCTCATCTCCTCGATGGGCGGAGCAAAAAGGCTTGATCCTACTAAAATTTGCGTCGCTTCGGTTTGGAAAACTTGCAATGATCCTTTGGCTAAGAAATTTAGATATGAACTTAGAAAATCAGGCTTTAAAGGCGATTTTGAAGTAGTGTTTTCAACCGAAGAGCCAAACTGCAAAGAGCTTGGAAGCTTTATGGGAGTAACGGCTGTTTTTGGACTAAATTTGGCGAGTTTAGCGGTTAAAAAGCTGACCGAGTAAAATTAAAATTCAAAAATCATACTAAGACAAATATAATCGATAAAAATCAAAATACTAAGATAAATCGTCTTTTTATTTATCCGTCTTTCAATCTCAAAAATGCTGTAAATTGCCAGTAAAAGCCGGTCCATCATCTCTAAACTCCCCTAAATGTTTCTATTATCAAGATAAAAGAGATAATCGTAAAAAATACAACCATGCTTTTAGTGATTTTACGGCTGTAAATATGAACTAAAACAACAGCCAAGATCATTAAAAGTTTTATGATATCCGGTAAAAATTCCTGCATAACTTTCTTTAATCCGCATCAACGTAAATTTTATACTTGCCACTTTGGCTTTAAATTCATCTAGCGCTTTAAATTTTCCTCTCAAAGCCCTTGTGAGAATTTTCATCAAAATAATAAATCTTGCTTCTGCCTTTATAAATTTCAATCGCGTTTAATTCATTTCCTTTTGCGTCTTTTAGCATAGTAGGCTTTGCAAATAACGCTTCTCCGGCCTTTTTGCCAATGCTATCATGCCAAGAAGTGGCGGCTACAAGCAAAATCAAAACAAAAACTACGCGTATAAATTTTCTAAAAGGAGCGTATAAAATGAGATGTCCAAACACAAGAGAGATAGGCAAGATCAAAAGCCACGGCACGCTATCAACGAATATGACGTTAAAGTATTCATTTACGCCGTAGTAATCAAAATAGCTAGTCTTAAGTCCCACAAAAAGCGTAAAGATAGCGGCTAAGACAAATAAAAATCCGATAAAAAACGCATTTACAAATTTCATCTAATTCCTTTTGAGAAATTATATTGAAATTAGGCTTTGAATTCAAAAGTGCGGCTCAAATAAGCCTATCTTAAAGCAAGTTATCAAATTTAAAAACTCAAATTTTATCTGAAAACATCAAGGTCAAAAGCAAAATTTAAAAGCTAAACGAGTCTAGTTAAAATATAAATAGTGTAAAGTGTCACTTAACACTATTTTAAGCTAAAAAGGTGTAAGATTTCATAAATTTTAAAAAGGAGCATGAAAATGCTAAAGATGAATGAACTTATAGAGCGTAGCAAAACGCCCAAATCAACCATCCTTTACTACATCAAAGAAGGCTTACTGCCAGAGCCCTTTAAAGAAAAAGCGAATTTGCACCTTTATAGCGAGGAGTGCGTGGATATAATTGAGTTTATAAAATATCTCCAAAACAACTTTAACTCAACAATAGCGGAGATAAAAGCGCTTTTTAATCATCCAAATTTTGATATCAAAAGCCCATACGAAGCGCTTTTAGGCACGCTTGAGCTTGTCATGGGAGCATCGCTTACTCAAATTTATAGCGCCGATGAGCTTTGCAAGGAATTTAAGATAGATCAAAAAACGCTTGAAAAATATGTAAAAGACGGCTTTTTAATACCGCGAGAGGGCAAATTTACGGCTAAAGAAAGAGAAATTTTAGCCATCATCATGAAGTCGGATAAAAACCAGCTTGAGATACTAAAAGCTTATATAAATTTAGCCAAAAAGCTCGCCAAAGAAGAGGTCGCGCTTACTTTTAAATCGCTTGAAGGCGTAGATGAAGCAAGCAGGAATGAAAGCTTAAAACACCTCTTTGACATCTTGCTAATCGCAAAACCATACATACTAAACATGCATACATTAGAGTTTTACCAAAAGGAAAACAGATGAAAAATTTACTATACATCAAGGGATTTTTACCTTATCTTGCTATCGCGTTTTTAAACGCAAGCGTTGATCTAGCGCATAAGCTTATTTACCATAATTATATGAAATTTAAGCTCCTAATAAAAACTTCAAGCTTGTAACTAAACGAAACTTAAATAAATAAAAAATTTAAGTTTAATTGTGTTTAATATTTAAAACAATAAATTTTAAATATAATAATCCGTAAATAAATTTTTAAAATTTATAATTTACAACCAAGGAGTATATATGAAAGATTGCATTCAAGCAAATTCTTTTAGGCAGACAAGTAAAAGATATATATATATATATATCAGCGGCAGTAGCCTTATGGCTTCCGACAACGACAATAGCTAGCGACCTCACTCCGCCTAGTAATACAGGCAACAAAATCGTAGAACACCTTAATAAAGATGACGGAACATCTTATCCATATAGAACAGGAACTAAAAATCCTCTAGTTATCAACGACAAAACAGATTCAAAAATAGAAGGCTTTATATTTGGAGCATATAAAGAGAGTGAAGATATAGGCGGTATCAAAACAGAGATAGACAACTACAATAATGCAAATCATCTAAATATCATAGGAGCCGGTTCTTACGATGGCTCGGCAAGCGGCAATACCGTAAATATCAAAAACAAAACCAATCTTTCCAAAGGATATATTATAGGCGCAGTATCATACGGCAAAGACTCTACTAAAAATACCGTTGCTGTAGAAAACTCCATAATAGATGGTGCAGAAGGTGGTGGTAGCATCAAAGGAAAATCTGAATACAATAAACTAACCATCACAAATTCTACGGTAGGAAGAGAGTCTGCAGGTAAAGACGAAGATGCCGGATACACATCAGGCGGGGTTTCCGAAACTTCTTCTAATCACAATACTTTGATAGTAGATAACTCAAATATATACGGAGAAGTAAATGGCGGAGATGGGGATGAAAGAGCGAATTTCAACACCGTAATCGTTAGAAAGTCAAAAGTTTATAACAAAAGTATTGACGGTGGGGATTCGTGGAAAGGTAAAGAGGCTAGAGGAAACAAAGCGGAGGTGCTTGACTCTAGCGTAAGAAATATATATGGAGGAAAGTCTGACAGCGGTTTGGTAGAGGAAAATACCGTAAATGTAGTAAATTCTAAAGGAAACGATATATTTGGCGGCTACTCCGATAAAAATTCGGCTAGTAAAAACGTAGTAAGCGTAAAAGACTCAAAATTTAATTCCATATACGGAGGCGCAAGCGGAAGTGGCAAAAATATAAACAACATAGTAAATTTATATGGGGATATAGAGGTTGCTAACTCTATACAAGGCGGACTTACGCATATAGACCAACACAACAAGATTAAAGCCGAATATACGACACTTGGCAATACTTTAAATATCCACTCTAAAAACATAAAAACAGGATATTTAAGCAACTTTGAAAAATATAATTTCTACCTTCCAAGCGATACGAAAAACGGCGATACGATAGTAACATTAACGGGAAAATACGATACTAATCTTATAGATACAAAAATAGGAGTAACTATAGAAGGCGACTCTCCTATGCTAAAAGCTAACGATAAAGTAAATCTGATAAAAAGTGAAGGTGAAGGCAAAATAATCACCGATGAAAAGATAAAAGTAGAGGCTATTAAAGGCGTAACTACAATTTATGATTTTAGCGTTAAAAAAGAGGGAGATAAAACTCTAGTAGCTACTCTAAATTCACTTCCTGAGCCTAAACCTCAACCGCAACCAAAGCCTGAACAGCCTAAACCAGAACCAAAGCCTCAGGGTAAGATAAATCAACAAGCCTACTCTTTACTAAGCGGTTCAGTAGCGTCTATGACTCTAAACAATAGACTAAATGACGGTATAAACGGAGCTATGATAGACATCAAACGAAGACTAGATAGCAAGCTGGTGGCACATGCCGCAAATATACAAACCGACGCTATAAAGCCTACATATTACGATGCGGATCTTGGCGTAATTAGCTTTGCTAATATAAGCGGCTTTAGTTCAAACTACGACAATGGAAATGTGGATGCCGATGGGTTTAACGCTATTGCCGGGCTTGCTAAGAGTTACGACAACTCTCTTTTAGGAGCGTTCCTAGAATACGGATATGCTAAATTTGACGGCGACATAAACGGAGCTAAATCAGACGGAAAGACAAAGGCTATAGGTGTCGGAGCGCTAGCAAAATATAACTTAGACAACAATATATACATAGACGGGCATCTAAGAGTAGGTAAAAATAAAACCGATTACGACTCTGTGTTTAAAACATTAGGTGAAGTTAGCTATAAAACAAGCGCAATGTATTATGGTGTGGGAGTGGGTATAGGATACCTTGCAAATATAGGAGCTGTAGACTTAGACTCTAAGCTAGGATATAGTTTCACACATGTAAAAGACGATGATGTAGAGATAGACAAAGAAAAAATTAAATTTAATAGCATAAATTCAAATAGAGTAAAATTTGATACTGTTATATCATATAACGAATTTGAAAAATTTGCTCCTTACATAAATGCTAAACTTGAGTATGAATTTGACGGAGATTCAAAACTGCAAACAATCCAACAACCAAACGGCATTAATCTTAGCCAAAAAGGATTTAGCGGCGGTGCCGGTTTGGGCGTTAAATTTACTCCTAGCAAAGCAAGCGTAATCAATATAGAGGCAAATCAAATCGTAGGCAAACGTGATGAAACAAGTGCAAAATTAGGATTTGCGCTTAGATTTTAGGTAATAAATTTCAAGGGAATTTATTTCCCTTGAAATTTTATTTATATATCACACATACCCCTGATCTATCATCGCATCAGCCACTTTTCTAAAGCCTGCGATATTTGAGCCAAGCACAAGATTGCCCTCATCGCCAAATTCCTTGCTCGTCTCATAGCTTAGCTCAAAGATATGATCCATGATACCGTGAAGCTTCTCATCGACCTCATCAAAGCTCCATGAAGTCATGCTTGCATTTTGCATCATCTCAAGCCCGCTGGTAGCGACTCCGCCGGCATTTGCCGCTTTTGCCGGAGCGAAATAAAAATCCTTTTGCGCCAGCATAAAATTTATCGCATCCAAAGTGCTTGGCATGTTTGCTCCTTCTGCTACAAACCTACAGCCGTTAGCATAAAGCGTCTTAATATCCGCAAGTCGCAGCTCGTTTTGCGTTGCACACGGAAAAGCTCCGTCACAAGGCGTGTTCCACACCGCGTTTCTGCCTTGCTCATAATCGCTAACAGGAGTAAATTTAGCATGCGGACGAAATTTCAAATACTCGCTTATACGCCCTCTTTGCACCTCTTTAATCTCTCTAAGAGCGTTTATATCAATGCCCTCATCATCGTAAATAAACCCGCTAGAGTCAGAAGCTGTTATGGGTAAAGCGCCCACGTCATAAAGCTTTTTAATCGTATAAATCGCCACGTTACCAGAGCCACTCACTGCGCATTTTTTACCTTCTAGGCTAAGTCCTGCGCGCCTTAACATATTTTGCGTAAAATAAACAACCCCATATCCCGTAGCCTCCGTCCTAGCCAAACTTCCGCCCCAGTTTAGCCCCTTGCCCGTAAAAATTCCGTCAAATTTGCCCGTAAGCTTCTTATACTGACCAAACATATATCCGATTTCGCGCGCTCCCACGCCGATATCGCCTGCTGGCACATCGGTCGTATCGCCGATATGTCGGTAAAGCTCGTTCATGAAAGAGTGACAAAATCGCATGATCTCATTATCGCTCTTTCCTTTAGGATCAAAGTTGCTTCCGCCCTTTGCGCCGCCTATTCGCACGCCAGTAAGAGAATTTTTAAAAATCTGCTCGAATCCAAGAAATTTCAAAACTCCAAGATCAACGCTCGGATGAAACCTAAGCCCGCCCTTATAAGGACCGACGGCTGAGTTAAACTGGATGCGATATCCGTTATGCACATGCACGCTACCGTCATCGCCCGTATATGTAACGCGAAATATTACGCTTCTTTCAGGCACCGTGATGCGCTCTAAGATGGCGTGCTTTTGGTATTTACTTTCTCTTTTTAAAAGCGGCTCGAGACTATAAAGCACTTCGGTTGCAGCTTGCACGAACACATCTTGCCCCGGATTTGCTCTTTTGATATGCTCCATCATTTTGCTTACATACTCACTCACGCCATCTCCTTTGTAACAATTTATGGTGAAATATTAGCACGATATGATTTTTTATTTTTTTAAATTTAATTTTATATTTTTATCTTAACTATTTGATGTTACATATCGAAACTATGAGTAAATTAACTTCTTAAATAGAAACAAATTTACACAAACAAAATATTTTGTTTGAAATTTAACTTTGATAAATTGAAATTTTATATAACCTAATTACTCAATATATAAAAAGTAAGTGTGTTTTGAGTTTTATCTATCTTATCTTTTTTAAATTTCTTTTTGAGAGTTTGTAGATTTTCGAGCTTGAATTTTCTTGAAAATTTTCATCGACAACGACATCAGCAACGCTTCTAGCCCAAACTTCGTCAAATTTCTCCGAGCTTAAATTCGCACTACTTGAGTAAAACCAGCCGTTTTGATCAAGAAATTTAGCGTGCGCACACTCTTTGACAACCCGCACGGCCTTTAAATTCGGATATAAAAATGTAGTTTTTCTTGCTCGGCGCACCAAATTTTTAAATTTATCAGGAACCCGCACAAGAGTTTTTAGCTCGCTAAATTTTGACGTAGTGATAAGGCAAGGCTTATGCAAAGGGCGGTTTTTTAAGCGGTTTATCTCCTTAAAATCCTTGCTTAAAAATCCCGCCGTAGTGTCTGTTTGCGCTAGGTAGATCAAAATTTTCCTTTTCTTTAAAGATAAATTATTTGTGAGTTTATCGCTGTAAAATTATAGCTAGCTTAAATCTATAAATTTACATTAGATAAGGCTTGAATTTATCTTTGAAATAAGCTTCAAATCGAAAATTTTACTCTTAAATTTATTCAAATTTTGATCTAACTCTCTTTTTCTATCCAAAGAAATTTTTATAAACTCATCCTCTTTTTCTATGCCTACAAATTTTCGCCCAAGTAAATTTGCAGCGATTCCGGTTGTGCTTGAACCGCTAAAAGGGTCGCAAATGACGGAATTTTCAACGCTTGCCATCAATATCAATCTAACCAAAAGCGAAAGCGGTTTTTGCGTCGGATGTTTACCGCAAGCTTTCTCCCAAGGCGCAATAGCCGGAAAACTCCAAACATCCTTCATCTGCTTATCATTATTTAGCTTTTTCATGAGCTCATAGTTAAAGATATGCTTATGTTTTTCGCTCTTTCTCGCCCATATGATCTGCTCTGTAGAGTGGGTAAGATACCTGCAACTAAAATTTGGCGGCGGATTTGTCTTTTGCCATGTGATGATATTTAAAATTTTATAATCAAGCTTCTGCAAAGCCCGCCCGATAGAAAAGATATTGTGATACGTTCCGCTTATCATCACGCTCCCATTATCCGTTAGCGCATTTTTTGCTAAATTTAACCAAGTTAGGTTAAACCCGTCAATCTCGTCTATTCCGTAACTCTTATCCCACGCGCCCTTATTGACGCTAACTATCCGCCCGCTTTGGATACTTAAGCCGTCGTTTGATAAAAAATACGGCGGATCGGCAAAGATTAGATCAAATTCTTTTGTGAATTTCGGCAAGATTTCAAAGCAATCGCCTTGGATAAGATTAAACTCGCTTGTCATACTATCTATCATTTTTTATCTCGCGAGCAAAAAGATGAAGCGTGGCTAGGTTATAAATCTTAACGTTCTCATAGGCTTCTTGAAGTTTGTTTTTAGCATTTAGCCAGCCTTGCCCATCCGTTATCCAGATGAATTCAAATCCGTTAAATTTTGAAATTTCTTGAGCGATTTTTGTATAAGCTCTTGCTACCTCATTTAGTTTCGAGCCTCCTACGCTATAAAAATTCGTCTCAATCATATAGGTTAGGCTATCTGATTTTATTACAAAGTCAAATACTTTGTTATCGCTACCTAAATTTAAGCTGAGCTCTTGGCTGCTAACTTCAGTTTGAAAACAAATATTTTCACTCCTAAAATATTCTGAAATAATCCGAGCGAAATTCTTTCCGCTGCGATTTTTGCGGGCATTAGTATCAAGACCCACTTCTACTCCAAATACATAATCATATAAATTTTTAATTTTTCCGCTCGTAAAAACTTCATCAAGTCCAGTTTCGCAAAAAAACTCATAAATTTTTTCAGGACTTTTAAAATATGCTTTAACGCTTGTTAAAACGTTATTTTTATTAAGTACGTCGGTATTGTCTTTATGAACCGCTATAAGTAAATTTAACACTTCAAAGCACTCTTTGTTCTCGTTAAAAAGTCTGTTAATATTTGTTTTCAAATCATTTTTACCGAGTAGAAAATTAAGAGTATGAAGCTTTATACAAACTGATTGCAAATTTTTATCGCACTTTTCAAAGTCGGTAAAATAGCTCAAATTCGCATTAGTTTTCTTAAGCAGTCCCAAAAACTCATCAAAATTCGTTACATTTGGCCCCATTTAAAACCTAAATTTTAGATTTCAGGCTTAGATTGCTCTTTGGCTTCAAACTCCACACAATAAAAATCATCCGCACTTAAAACCACTTCGCATTTCTCGTAAGCCGATTTTACGATCTTACGTGCAACTTCCTTATTTTTAGCTTTAACAAAGATCTTTTTTACAAGAGTCTCGGTGATTTGTACTTCAAATTCCAACTTGTACCCTTAAATTTTCTTTTTCATATAGATTTACTACGCTGTCATAATCGACAAAACGCACACTACCTGCTATGCTTTCATATATCGATGCGCCTATTACGCTTTCAAATTGTGCTCGTCTATTTTTATTAGCAACTATAAACATTTTGGCGTTAAAGTCTTGAAGCTCATAAAATTTATTAAGAGAATTTTTAAAATCGGTGCTATGTTCTACTTCAAAAAACGAATGGGGCAGCTTGCGCTCGTTAAACCATATCACATCGATGGTTTTGGCAAATTTTATAATTTTCGGATATGAAAATTCATAAATTTCGCTAGCTGTAGCTACTTCGTGAAGCTTTTTATCGACAAACAATTTATTTTTATCTTGTGGCGGTACATAGGTATGAAAATTTCTTAAATTTCCAATTTGTGTGATAATGCCTTGAAAATAAGAGTGGGTAAATTCGCTCTGTGTCGCAATTTCTTTTAGATTAAATTTTGACAAAATTTCATCTTTAAATGCGCTAAGCCCCCAAAGCCCGGGCTGAATTTTAAAAAACTCTTTATTTGTCTGAACTATCCTGCGTATCGTAGCAAAAGGCGTTTTAGTCTGCCACGAACTAACGTCGGTTAGCTTATAAAGCTGAGAAAGAGTGGCTAAATTTCCGTTTTTCAGCATAGCTTGTATGACAAAATCTTTTTGCTTCATAGTAATTTATAAATTCTCCAAAATCAGCCCATAAATTTAACGACTTTAATCCTATTTTTTAAAATATCGGCAGGCGAAATCAACCTGCCAAGTTAGATTTACCCCAAATACTCCTGCAGGCTTTTCACCTCAAGAGCAGAGCCGTCTTGAACGCTTCTAATTGATTTTGCGGCAGCAAGTGCAGCGGCGATAGTGGTAAAATAAGGAATTTTAAAGCGCAAGATATTTTGGCGAATTTTCTTTCCGTCCTCGGCATTTGATTTGCTATCGCTGGTATTTATCACAAGCGAGATATCGCCGTTTTTAAGCCTGTCCTCAACGCTTGGACGACCTTCGCTGATCTTATAGACGAATTCAGCCTCTATGCCGCTGTCTGCTAAAATTTTATGCGTTCCACCGGTGGCTATTATATTAAAGCCTAGGTTTATAAGCTCGTTTGCAAGAGATGCGGCATAGATTTTATCGTTATCCGCAAGTGTTAAAAAGACCGTTCCGCTAGTTGGCAATGAGTTATTAGCGGCGATTTGAGACTTGGCAAAACTCTTTGCAAAATCATTACTTATGCCCATAACTTCGCCGGTACTTTTCATCTCAGGACCAAGTATCAAATCAGCTCCGCTTAGCTTATTGAAAGGAAATACCGCCTCTTTTACGCAGACGTGATTTTTCACGCGCGGCTTTAAGATTCCGTCTTCTTCAAACACCACTTTGTAACTGTCGTAAAATTCAAGAGCTTCGCGCAAATTCCCCTGCCACATCACGCGCGTTGCGACTTTTGCCATAGGAATTCCCGTAGCCTTGCTTACAAAAGGCACGGTGCGGCTTGCGCGAGGATTTACTTCGATCATATAAAGCTCGCCCTCGGCATCGTTTTGATCGCTTTTATAGATAGCAAACTGTATGTTCATAAGTCCTACAACGCCTAAATTTAGAGCTATATCGCGAGTTTGAGCTTCAACCTTTTTTATCATCTCGGCGCTTAAACTCATCGGCGGCAGTATGCACGCGCTATCTCCCGAGTGAATTCCAGCCTCTTCGATATGCTGCATGATAGCTCCGATATAGACATCTTTGCCGTCGCATATAGCGTCCACGTCAAGCTCGGTCGCATCTTGAAGGAATTTATCAAGCAGTACGGGAGAGTTGTTGCTAACCTTAACCGCTTCGTTCATATATTGCTTTAACTCATCTTCGCTATGCACACGCCTCATGGCTCGTCCGCCAAGCACGTAACTAGGGCGCACAAGCACCGGATAGCCGATCGCGTTAGCTTTTTCTATGGCTTCTTTCTGACTGGTTGCAGTGTCGTTTGTAGGCTGTTTTACGCCGATTTTATTTATAAATTCGCTAAATTTCTTTCTATCTTCGGCGATATCTATAACCCTCGCGGTAGTGCCTATAATCTTAGCTCCCGCTATACTTAGGCGCTTAGCGAATTTTAGCGGAGTTTGACCGCCAAAATGCACAATCACTCCATCGGGTTTCTCGCGCTCGATGACTGAGCGTACATGCTCAAAATCAATCGGCTCAAAGTAAAGTATATCGCTCGTATCATAGTCGGTTGATACCGTTTCGGGGTTGCAGTTATACATGATGGTTTTTACGCCAAGATCTCTTAAAGCGTAGCTTGCATGCACGCAGCAGTAGTCAAACTCTATGCCTTGACCTATGCGGTTTGGTCCGCCGCCTATGATCATAACTTTTTTGGACTTGTCCAAATTTTCATCGCTGTCTATTTTGGTTATATTGGTCGTAGAGTATAGATAAGAGGTGGTTGATTTAAACTCGCCTGCGCAAGTATCTACTTCGTTGTATTCAAGCCTAACGCCCATCTTTTCTCTGGCGAAATATATATCGTTTTGGCTTAGTTCAAGATTGTCTTTTAAATTTATCAGATGAGCTATCATCTTATCGCTAAAGCCCATTGTTTTAGCGGTGCGAAGCAGGTTTTCGTCATTTAATATATCCATATCGATCTTATCTTCAAATTCCACGATTTGACGAATTTGATCCAAAAACCAAGGATCTATCTTGCTAAATTCATGCACTTCCTGCATGCTAAATCCATCTCTAAAAGCTTGAGCTATGTATAAAATTCTACTTTCATTTGCGTTTCTAAGCCCGTAAATCAGGTCGTTTCTATCTAAATTTAAAAAATTAAACCCGAAATAATCCTTCTCCATAGAGCAAAGTGCCTTTTGGATACTCTCTTTAAAGGTTCGTCCTATCGCCATAACTTCGCCTACTGATTTCATAGCGGTGCCAAGATGCGGATTTGATCCGGGGAATTTCTCAAAGGTAAAGCGAGGAATTTTAGTAACGATATAATCAATCACAGGCTCAAAACTAGCAGGCGTGCCCGTGATGTCGTTTCTGATCTCATCTAAGCTAAATCCGACCGCAAGAAGTGTGGCAACCTTAGCTATAGGATATCCCGTAGCCTTGCTGGCAAGCGCAGAGCTGCGACTTACGCGCGGATTCATCTCGATAACTATCATGCGACCGTCTTTTGGATTTACCGCAAACTGAACGTTGCTTCCGCCCGTATCTACGCCGATCTCACGCAAAATTTTAAAGCTGGCGTCACGCATCACCTGATACTCTTTATCCGTTAGAGTTAAAGCCGGCGCAACCGTTATGCTATCACCCGTATGAACGCCCATCGGATCGAAATTCTCAATCGAGCAGACGATAATGCAGTTATCTTTTCTATCTCTGATAACTTCCATTTCGTACTCTTTCCAACCAAGCAAGCTCTCCTCTACTAAAATTTCATGTATCGGGCTCGCGTCAAGTCCCGCTTGGGCTAGCTCTTTGAATTCGTCGATATTATAAGCCACACCGCTTCCCGCACCTCCAAGAGTATAGCTTGCGCGGATAATAATAGGAAAACCTATCATTGACGCCGCCTGCATAGCGTCTTGCATGCTGTATGCGTAGTGGCTCTTTGGAAGATCCATGCCGATTTTTATCATAGCGTCTTTAAACGCCTGTCTGTCTTCGCCCTTTTTGATAGCTTCAGGTCTTGCACCAAGAAATTTAACCCCATCAAGCATGCCCGATTCATAAAGCTCCATAGCTACATTAAGAGCAACCTGCCCGCCCATAGTAGGAAGTATGGCATCGACCTTTTCTTTTTGTATTATTCTTTTAATGCTTTCTTTTGTTATAGGCTCTACGTAAGTTGCATGCGCAAAATCCGGATCCGTCATTATGGTAGCAGGGTTTGAGTTGATAAGCACAACGCGGTAGCCAAGCTCTTTTAGCGTCTTAGCCGCTTGAGTGCCCGAGTAGTCAAATTCGCAAGCCTGACCGATCACGATAGGGCCTGAGCCGATCAACAAAATAGTATTTATATCTTCTCTTTTTGGCATTATTTTTCCTTTATAACAACATACAAATATGATGGGATGGTAACTTTTGCGTATGGTTCGACCAAAACGCTTTTATACAAACTCTCTTCTATAACTTTTGTAACTTTTCCTACCGAAATTCCGCTAAAAAATATCCCGTCAAGCCCGCTTGTATAGACCTCATCGCCCTCTTTAGGATGAAGCCATTGAGGGATAAATTTGATAATAAGTCCGTTTTTGTTTCCGTGAGCTATGCCTGGAATTTTTTCATTACCTATATAAACGGCAAATATATTTTTAGGGTCGTTTTGTAAAAGCGCCATAGGCCTATCGTCTTTAGAAACTACGATACCGGCACTTTTGCCCTGATAAATAAGTCCGTAAATTTTAGAGCTATTAAAATCCTCAAATTTATCCAGCCAAATTTTATTATAATCGCTTATATTAACGTAACTTAAAGCCCGAACGAGCTGAATTTTCGGCTCATAAACGCTTGAGTTCTTATCAAGCAAAATTTCATTTAATTCATTTGCGAAATTCGCAAGCAAAACGGCTGATTTTTCAAGCTCCGCGTTTTGAGCTCTGAGGGATAGAATTTCTTCTTTTTGTCTAAAATACTCATTTACACTATCTCTTATAAAATTAACGCTATCATCGTAAATTTTAACGATAGAGCTATTAAAATTTATAACTTCCTTGGTGATAAGCTCGCTCTTATAAAGAGAAGCCGACACCAAAAAACCAATTATAAAAACAAATAAAATTTTACTCTTCATTTGTTAGCTGCTGAAGCAAGCCGATCTCTTCAAGCGCTCTGCCCGTGCCTCTTGCAACCGCCATCAAAGGCTCGTCCGCGACAAATACAGGAAGCTTCACGATGTCGGCTAGATACTTGTCTATACCTCTTATCAAAGCGCCGCCGCCGGTTAGCACGACACCGTTTTCTACGATATCGCCCGCAAGATCAGGCGGCATCATCTCAAGCACGGTTTTTAAGGCATCCGCTATCTCTTTAAGCGGCTCTCTCATCGCCTCACGTACATCTTCGCTTGTTAGTTCTATCCTGCTTAAAAGACCGCTTATCTGATCGCGTCCTTTTACTACGATTGAAAGCTCCTGAGGAAGCTGGATAGCAGAACCTACGCTTATTTTAATGTCTTCGCCGGCTCTTTCACCGATTAGAAGATTGTATTTTTCTTTTACGTAATTTACTATGCTCGTATCTAGCTTATCGCCTGCGGTTCGGATTGATTTGCTTATAACCAAGCCACCAAGTGAAACTACGCCGATTTCAGTCGTTCCGCCGCCGATATCCACAACCAAATTTCCTTGTGGCTCGCGAACCGGCAAATTTGCTCCTATTGCCGCAGCCATAGGCTCTTCTATCAAAAAGACCTCCCTAGCGCCTGCGCTTAGAGCGCTTTCACGAACGGCTTTTCTTTCAACTTGAGTTAGTCCGTAAGGAACTGATATGATGATACGCGGGCGGATGAAGCTTTTGCGTCTGTGAGTCTTTTCTATAAAATACCTTATCATCTTTTCAGTCATGTCAAAATCCGCTATAACGCCGTCTCTCATAGGTCTTATAGCCTCTATATCGCCCGGAGTCTTACCGACCATATCCTTAGCCTCGTGCCCTACGGCTAAAATTTTTTGCTTACCGTATTTTTCACGCTGCACGGCGACAACCGAAGGTTCATTTATGATGATACCTTTATCTTTTACCAAGACAAGCGTGTTTGCCGTGCCCAAATCTATACCCATATCACTTGAGAAAAATCCAATAATTTGATCTAAAATCATCTTCTACCTTTTATATTATGCACTTAGTTTGTTTTGTTTGACTAAAATCGGCTTAGCATCGCCGTTTACGACATCTTTTGTTATCACTACCTCATATCCGCCAAGGTCAGGAAGCTCATACATGATATCTATCATAACCTCTTCCATTATACTTCTAAGACCTCTTGCCCCGGTTTTTCGCTCAATGGCAAGCCCCGCAACTTCCTTAAGCGCCTCATCGTCAAATTTAAGCGTCGCCTTATCGATAGCAAAAAGCTTTTGATACTGCTTTAAAATCGCATTTTTCGGCTCGGTAAGAATTCTCACCATATCATCTTTGGTGATCTCGTTAAGCGTTGCTACTACATGAAGCCTTCCGATTAGTTCTGGGATAAGCCCAAAATGCACCAAATCATCAGGCTCAAGTAAATGCAATAAATTCGACCTCTCCTCTTTGCTACGTTTATCTTGATTAAAGCCAAGCACGTTTTTGCCTATCCTGCGCTCGACTATATCGCTAAGCCCGTCAAATGCGCCGCCGCAAACAAACAAGATGTTTGAAGTATCTATCTGGATAAACTCTTGATTAGGATGTTTTCTACCGCCTTTTGGAGGGATATTTACAACGCTTCCTTCGATTATCTTAAGAAGCGCTTGCTGCACGCCTTCGCCCGAAACATCGCGCGTTATCGAGCGATTTTCGCTCATTCTGGCTATCTTATCGATCTCATCTACAAACACAATCCCCTGCTCAGCTCTTTTTACATCGCCGTCAGCCGCCTGAAGCAGTCTTGTTAAGATGTTTTCCACGTCTTCGCCCACGTATCCGGCCTCAGTTAAGCTTGTCGCGTCACAAATTGCGATAGGCACGTCAAGAAATTTAGCCAGAGTCTGAGCCATAAGCGTTTTACCGCTTCCCGTAGGTCCTACAAGCAAGATATTTGACTTTGAAATTTCGGTATCATCTTCAATCTCGCTCTGTTTGAAAATTCTCTTATAGTGATTATAAACACCTACGCTAAATACCTTTTTTGCCTTATCTTGACCGACAACATAACCGTCAAGCACCTCTTTTAACTCTTTTGGAGTCAAATTTTTATAATCATGCTTTAAAATTTCTTCGCTTTTTTCAAGGCTGGTATCGCCATAAATCATATTGTAAGCGGCATTTATGCAGTATTCGCATATGAAAGCGTGTCCTTGTATATCAGACAACAACCTTCTGTCGTTTGACTCGACTTCGCCACAGAAATTACACTTTTTCGCCATTATTCTCTTCCTTTTGCCAGCGGAATTCCCCGCGTCGTGCTTAATATAAATTCGCACATTTTTTTTACATTTTCGTTATTTTGGGTTTGCATAAGCTCGCTTGCAGCCTCTTTTAACCCGCCTTCGTGTCTAAATAAAAATTTATAAGCCCTATTTATCTCTTCTACATTTTCTTTATCAAATCTTCTGCGAATTCCAACCAAATTTAGCCCTCTTATGTAAGCTCTATTGCCCTCTGCTAGACAAAACGGCACCACATCTTGACTAAGCGCGCTTGCGCCTGCGATCATGCAGCTTTCGCCGATTCGCACGAACTGATGCACGGGAGTTAGTCCGCCAACTACCGCAAAATCTCCCATCTCAACGTGTCCGGCTAAAGTAGCGTTGTTTGCTAGGATTACGTTGCTGCCGATTATACAGTCATGCGCTATGTGGCAATACGCCATGATAAATGCACTATCACCGATTCTAGTTAGTCCATCACCTTTATGCGTGCCCGAATTTATCGTGCAAAATTCACGGATTGTGGCATTCTTTCCTATGCGCACGCCTGTATTGCTTTCAGGTTTATAGCTGATATCTTGAGGTATGTCGCCTACGATCGCGTAGCTATAAATTTTACTAAAATCGCCTATATGAGTATCTCCCACGATTCTGGCACCCTGCTTAACCAGCACGCCGTTACCAAGCACCGCGTCCTTTCCGACATAGGCATAGGCTTCAATTATCGCGTCTTCGCCGATCTTGGCGCCGTCTTCTATGACCGCCGTTTTATGGATATTTTTCATCAAATTTCGCCTATTTATCTACTTTTCTTACTTATCAACTATCATGGCTTTTAACTCCGCCTCGCAAGCAAGCACTCCGTCCACATAAGCCTTGCCGTCAAGCACCCAGATATTTCCTTTGTGTTTTAGCACTTCAAGGCGGTACTCCAGCCTGTCGCCAGGGCGGATCGGATGGCGAAATTTCGCGCGATCTATGCTCATAAAATAGACAACCTTATTTTCAATGCCCGCCTGATGTTCATCGCTCATACTCTTAAACGCGAGCACTCCGCCCGCTTGCGCCATGCCTTCTATTATCATTACACCCGGATATATCGGATGATCGGGGAAGTGTCCTTGGAAAACCGGTTCGCCGATTGTTACGTTTTTATAAGCCACTATGTGTTTTGCGGGCTCGATTTCTACGACTCTATCGATGAGTAAAAACGGATATCTATGCGGAAGTATCTTTTGAATTTGCATTATGTCTATCACTACTAAGCCTTAATTATTAAAATATAGACCCGATTTTAGCTAATTTTTGCTAAGAGAAAGATTATTGAGTTGAATTTTAGCTTTTTAAGCAGGAAATTTTAAGCCGAATTTTAAGCATTAATTCACTCTAAAACCAAAATTTCCCTGCTGTCGTTATAAGTTACGCTTTTGCCATAAATTTCATATCTACCCTCTAAAATTTGATCAAGCACGATTATTGGATTTTGGCTAAAATCCCCGCAAATTTCTCGTCTTAAATTTAGCTCAGCCTCCACGCTTGGCGGATTTTTGCAAAGCTCGCTAACGCTAGTGTATTTACGCCCCGTAATTTCATTAAATTTAGCTAAATTCATCATCGTTACCCCATCTCGAAGCTCATCAAGCAGATCTTTTGCCTTGCTTACACTAAATTTCACGCTTGCACGCTTAAAATTTGAGTAGAGCAAAAAGTAGCTAGGCGCAACTTCGCCGCCAACTCTAACAAATCCCCTAAGCAGTCGGTAGTTTAAAAAATATTTGCGCGAAAGATGAAATTTCACGCCCTTTTCTTCGCACTCTCGCACTCTTTTATAAAGCTCAAGCCGCTCTTCGATGCTGCCGGGTAAAACGCGTCCGTTTATCTCGCTTGCAAGCTCGCTTAACGGCAAATTTTGCGCTTCTCTCTGCTTACTAAGACCAAAGATACATCCACAGTAATTTTGATGATAGAGCTTATCTTTTTTAGCAAGTTCAAACTGCTCGTTCGTGCCGCCATTTTTTCGGTAATCAACCGCCACAGCTTCAAGATCATAGCCGCTTACCGCCTCTTTTAGCGAAGCTTCAAGCTGGCTAAAATCCTTCTTTGGACTCATTAAAAGCGTAGTTGTAACGGACTTTTGCCCAAGCTCAATCGCCTTAGCAGCCGAGCTTCCCACGCGAAAATCAAAGCAGTATTTACAACGCTTGCCTTTTTCAGGCTCATCCTCAAGCCCCTTGGTTCCAGCAAGCCAGCTTTCATAGTCGTATTCTCCGCATATCAGCTTGATATCCATAGCGTCGCACGAGCGCTTAACATCCTCGTAGCGCATCAAAAATTCGCTATATGGATGGATGTTTGGATCGTAAAAATAGCCGATCAGCTCTTCACCTGGAAAGTCCTCGCGCAAACGGCGCAAAAAGTAGTGGCTATCGACAGAACAGCAGATATGAACTAGCAAATTTTTCCTTTTTTTACTTGTGATTTTATGGCAATTTTAGCCGCAAATTTTAAATCAGCTTAAAAATTCGCGAATTTTTGTTTCGCACTCTTGGATAGAGCCGCTAAATTTCTTTTCAAATTGCGAGCGATTAAAGGTGCGCTGACGCTTGGCAAGCTGAGCCGTATGCGTTGAAATCAGCTCAAAAAGCTCGCTTTCATTGATCTTGCCTTTTAAAAACTCGCCGCACTCTTTAAGCCCGATTGACTTAAGCGGTTTTGGCTCGCTAGGGTACTTTTCAAAAAGAAATTTCGCCTCAGCTAAAAGCCCTTTTTCAAGCATATTTTCTGTGCGAATTTTTATGCGCTGACGCAAAATTTCCCTCTCCCAAACCATCTCAAAAATCTTTAAATTTGAGATGATAGGCTCATAAGTATTTTTTTGCAAATAAACACTTGGAGCGGTTGAAATTTGCAAGTTTTGCACCGCCTTACCCTGCACGATTTTAATCAAATTTTCAAGCCCAAGCTCTTGGACGGGATTTTCAGTCTTTAAAATATGAACGTAAATTTCAAGCCATTTATTTAGCCTATATGTGTCATTTTGGCTAAATTTAGCGGCAAAAACGGGATCTGTCTTACTTACAAATTCGTAAATTTCAGCGTTACTAAGTCCGCTTTCAAGTCGCTCAAATTTCGGCGAGAGTCCCGAGATTAAGGATTTTAGATAAAATCCGCTTCCACCCGTTATAAATAATTTTTTGCCGTTTTCTAAAGCAAATGCACGGGCTTGCTTATAAACCTCAAAAAACATCCCAACGTCAAAATGTTCGTTTGGATATATCAAATTTATCCCAAAATGCCTCACGCTAGCAAGCTCTGCCTCGCTTGGCTTTGCACTTGCGATATTGATCTCTTTATAGACGCAAAGCGAGTCAAGACTTAAGATAATGCCGTTAAACTCGCTTGCAAGCTTAAGCGCAAGATCTGTCTTGCCGCTTGCCGTAGCGCCTATGATAGCAAGTTCTTTCAAGCGTAAATTCCTGAAAAAAGCAGCACGTCATCGCTATTTTCATTTGAGACGCCACGCACTATCATATCAGTTAAAATTTGAGAAACGCACGGAGCAAATAGGCTCTCATTTAGCCCAAAACCGCTTATATAAAGCAGATTTTTATAACTCTCATCGCGTCCAAATATCGGCAGCGAATTGGGCGTAAACGCTAAATTTTTAGCCTTAAAAGTCGGATTTTTAAGCTCAAAAAATGAAGTATAAGGCTTTAGCTTGGCTAAATTTTCATTTATCTCTTTTATATCCACAAGCGCATCTTTTGCATTTATTTGAGGCTTTGTAACGATGTTTACAAGACCGTTTTTAGCATCTATATTCAATCCGAAATCATCAATCATAAGCGGCATTTTAGGCGATATATCCTCATTTGCTTCAAAACTTACTTCATAAATTTTCGCACTAATGAGATCGAAATTCACGCCTAATTTTTTAACCAAATTCTTATCATCTCCGCTTGCTTGGATGAAGCTGCCTGCCTCATATCTGCCAAGCCTTCCGATTACCGATCTTACGCCATCTGCACCAACTTCGTAATCAACAATCTCATCGGTTATAAAAGCAACTCCGCTTCGCTCTAAAAACGCTTTTAAATTTTCATATAGTTTTTGCGCATCCAGTCTTGCGTTTTTCTTTAAATTTAAAGCTCCCTTTACGCCGTTTTTAACAAGACCCAAAGTATTTTCGTCGTGTATATCTAAAATTTCGAAATTTTCATCGTTAAATTTTATATTTTCAAGCATGAATTTGTATTTTTTATCGTCAAAAAACACAAGCGCTTCGCCTCTGTTTTCAAATTCAAATTCCCCTATTTCGCTTGCTAAATTTTGGTAAATTTCATAACTTTTTAATCCGTATCTACGAGTTAAAATTTCAAGCTTTTTACTAGGTCTAGTTTGATTTACGCCAAATTTTAAAAGCCAATTTAAAAACGCTTTATCGGCTAAATTTTTAAACCCTACAAAGCCGTCTCCTCTAGCAAATTTTAAAACTTCGTCAAACAAACTTCGATGTGCGCCTAAAAATAAATTTAGCGTATTTAAGCCGTTAGTTTTAGGCTTTTGCGATTTAGATACCACGCTTACGCTAAGAGAGTTTTTAACACACCAATAAGCGCTAAAAAGCCCTGAAATTCCGCTTCCTATAACCACTACGTCTTTCATAGGTTTTCCTTTAAATTTATCTTGAGCGGCTTAATTTTAGCAAATTTTTGTAATTTAAGATAAAATAACGCCAAACTTAAATTTATGGAAAAATATGCAAAAATTTCTAACGACACTAAAAGATATCGGCGAACTAATCGTATTTAAGCACTCTATTTTTGCGTTGCCGTTTATCTTTACGGCGATGATAGTTGCAAGCAAACAGATAAATAACTCGGCTTGGTTTGGCTGGAAGCTGTTGATTTTAGGCATAATCTGCGCGGTAAGTGCCAGAAATTTCGCAATGGCTTTTAACCGCTACATGGATGAAGATATCGACAAGCTAAACCCTCGCACGGCAAATCGTCCAAGCGTTGACGGACGCATAGGCAGGGGGAATTTGCTTGTTTTTATCATCGCAAATGCGGCGATCTTTGTCATAGTCGCTTGGCTTATAAACGATCTTGCATTTTGGCTATCTTTTCCGATTTTAATCATTCTTGGCGGATATTCGCTCTTTAAGCGCTTCAGCGAGCTTGCGCATTTGGTGCTTGGTTTATCGCTTGGTTTAGCTCCGATCGCAGGAGCGGTGGCGATAAGTGCGAGCATACCGCTTTGGAGCGCGCTACTGTGCCTTGGAGTGATGTTTTGGGTGGCGGGATTTGACCTGCTTTATTCGCTTCAAGATATGGAATTTGATAAGCAAAAGGGGCTTTTTAGCATACCTTCCATTTACGGGCAAAAAGCTACGATGTTTATCTCCGCACTTTTTCATGTAAATGCGGTTTTGTTTTGGCTACTCTTTGCTTGGGCTGCAAATTTGCGCACTTGGGCATTTGTTGGGGTTTTATTAAGCGGAGTGATTTTATTTGCCGAACACAAAATCGTTCGCAAGGATTTTAGCAAGATAGATAGAGCCTTTTTCACGCTAAACGGCTATCTTGGAATTATGTTTTTTATATTTATATGGATAGATTTATGAGGCTTTATCCTGCAAATTTAGATATCGTTTTTGAAGAAATTTTAGATAGAAAAGATGAATTTGCGATTGAATTCGATAAGCTAAGCGGAAGCGAGGACGATCCGCTGGGACAGTGGCTAAAGCGCGCTAAAGCAAAGGGCGAAACCAAAGAGAGCGATCAAGTATTGCTAACGCTCATAACAGAACTTCACCGCAAATTTGACGAGCTAAATGCGTATTTGAAAAACGAAAAAATTTTAAAGCTTAAGCTTAATGAAAGCTCGGTGATAGAGGGCATAGGTTTTGAAAATTTTGCGATAAAAGAGGCTAAATTTAAGCCAAATAGCAATTATTACGCTAGAATTTCAATGCCTATATTTCCAAAACGAGATGTGGCGATATATTTTGAAGCGGTTGATGAAAAAACGGCAAGGATAACTAGAATGCACGAAAGTGACGAGAGCGACTACAACGGCTATGTAACCGCTAGAGAGCGCGTGATGATACGCGAATTAAAGGGAACAAATGGATAATGAAATCTTAATTTACAGCGGATTTGGCTTGGTTTTACTCATTCTTTTTATACTTATACTCGTAAAAGATGCCGAGGCTTCAAAAAAATTCGCTCGCTATGAAAAGGTAATCGAAAGCGTCATACAAGAAAATCACCTGATAAAAAAACAGCTTAAAAATATAGAAACCTCAGGCATCGCAGATCTTGACGCAGAAGAGATAGAAGGTAGACTGGAGCAAAGACTAAACAACGTAATAAACTCTAAAATCACGCCTATCATTAAAACTTTACAAAGTATCGAAGAGTCGATAGGAAATTTTCAAGTCGAGCAGCAAAATAGGCTTTATTCTCTTGAAGAGCGCACAAAAGATATAAATAAAATTTCATCTTTTGGCGAAGAAAGCGATGAGATGCGTATCATTGATCTATACAACACCGGCAAAAGCATAGAAAGCATAGCTAAAAGCTTACGCGTTGGAGTCGGTAAAGTCGAACTTGTCTTAAAGCTAAACAGACTCATTTAATATAAAAAATACTAATCACACATATAAAATATAAAAAATAAACATCACAAAAATAGGTCAAATTTAAAAAAAAATAAAGCTAAGCCACATATAATACTCATAAATTTTGCTCAATTTTTGAGCGGTTTAAGGGTGAAAGATGTTAATAGACGGGCATGGACGAGTTGTTGATTATCTGCGCATTTCAGTAACACAACGCTGTAATTTTAGATGCAAATACTGTATGCCAAAAACCCCTTTTGAATGGACACCAAAAGAGAATTTGCTTAGCTTTGAGGAGCTGTTTTTATTTGTCAAAGTCGCAATTGACGAGGGTGTAAAAAAGATCCGAATAACAGGTGGCGAACCGCTTTTAAGAAAAGATCTTGACAGCTTCATAAGGATGATACACGATTATAAAAACGACATAGATTTAGCCCTTACTACAAACGGCTACATGCTAAAGCACTACGCAAGATCGCTTAAAGATGCTGGGCTTAAAAGACTAAACATGTCGCTTGATAGCCTCAAAATCGAAAAAGCCAAATTTATCGCGCAAAAAAGCGTGCTTCACGAAGTTTTGACAGGTTTTGAAGCCGCACTTGACGCAGGACTTAAAGTAAAGATAAATACCGTCGCCCTAAAAGGCGTAAATGACGATGAACTGGTAAGCTTGCTTGAGTTTGCAAAGAGCAGAGGTTGTCAAATTCGCTTTATCGAATACATGGAAAACATGCACGCAGACGACGAGCTTAAGGGCATGAAAGCGGCTGAAATTTTAGACGTTATCGGACAAAAATATAAAATTACAAGCGATGGCAAGCTACCTACAAGCCCTGCTAGTATATATATGCTTGAGGATGGATATAAATTCGGCATCATAGATCCGCACAAGCATGACTTCTGCGAGAGTTGCAATAGAATTCGCTTAACAGCCGAAGGGTTTTTGATACCGTGCTTGTATTTTGAAGATGCTATGAGTATCAAAGACGCCGTAAAAGCGGGCGATGTAAAGGGTGCAAGCGAAATTTTACGCAAGGTGCTTCAAAACAAACCCGAAAAAAACAGATGGGAAGCGGGAGTGGCAAACGAAACTTCAAGCAGAGCCTTTTACCAAACGGGCGGCTGAAATTTGATATAATCTCGCCAAATTTGAAAGGTAAAATTTGGGTTTAAATTTGGTCGAGAGCTTTTTAAGTATACAAGGCGAGGGCGCAAACAGCGGCAAAGTCGCCATATTTTTACGATTTGCGGGATGTAACTTAACCTGCAAAGGCTTTGGTGTGAGTAAAATTTCGCCAAAAACCGGCGAAAAGCTAACGGGTTGCGATACTATTAGAGCTGTTTACATAAGCCACTTTAAATACGAAAATTTAACCTATCAAGAAATTTTAACCCTCGTTAAAAAATACGATCAAAATTTACGCCAAAAACCTATCGTCGTCATAACCGGCGGAGAGCCGCTTTTACATCACAAAAACGAAGATTTCATAAATTTGGTTCAAATTTTGCTTGATGAAAAATACGAGGTGCATTTTGAGACAAACGGCACGATCGAGATTGATTTTAGCAAATTTCAGATTTATAAAAACTGCGCTTTTGCCATAAGCGTCAAGCTCAGCTCAAGCGCTGAAAACAAGGCCAAACGCATAAATCAAGCGGCTTTAAAAGCTATAAAAGAAAATGCAAAAGAGAGCTTTTATAAATTTGTGATAAATAAAGAGATGATTCAAAGCGCACAAGCGGAGTCTGAAATTTTTGAAATCCTTGAAATTTGCGATAATGACGTTTTTTGCATGCCGCAAGGTTATGATAAAATAAGCCTTGAAAACAATGCTAAAAGCGTGGCTGAATTTTGCATAAAATTTGGCTTTAACTATACGGATCGCGTGCACATAAGGCTTTGGGGCGATAAGGATGGAGTTTAAATGATAATTAGAAAACTTTTTAAATTTGAAAACGCTCACATCGTGAGATTTTGCAGCTCAAAAAGATGCAGAACAAGCATCCACGGGCACTCTTACAGGGCTGAAATCCTGCTTGAGTCAAATTTCTTAGACAATGCGGGCATGGTTTATGACTTTGGTTTGATGAAGCAAAATATCAAATGTATAATCGACAGCTTCGATCACACAACCACGCTTTTTAGCAGTGATGATAAAGAGTACTTAGATGACATGAAAAAGCATTCAAAACGCTGGATAGAAATTCCCGTAAATCCTTCAGCAGAGCAGTTTTGTAGGATATTTTTCGTACTAATCGACAGACTTTTAAAATCAACCGTTATGCAAAACGGCGAGCGGGAAGTAAAAATCCACAGCGTAATCGTTCATGAAACCGACACGGGCTACGCGCAGTGCTTTAGAGATGACGCATATAACGCCAAAATGGGTGAGATAAATTTAAAAGATATTATATTTTCACCTGAAATCATAAGCGAATGGGACGACAAAGATCTCTTTGACAAGATAAAACTCGGGCAAAAAATCATAAATCCAAAGGAGGTATGATGAGGCGAATTTTTTGGATTTCGGCTTTGATTTCGGCACTGTTTTTCGCAGGTTGCGAGGATGAAAAAAAGCAAATTTTACTTGATCTAAACGAAGCTCCTCCAAGCGATGTGCCGATTGCTGCGCCTGATGCTAACGTAACCATAGATGAAAATTTACCGCCTGAACCGGTAGTCGAAGGGAAATAATGGAATTTAACGAGAGTTTAAAAGAGCTTTACGAAATGGTGCTTAGTCTTCATTTGGCGATTGCCGTTATATTAATAGCACTCATCATAATACACTTTTGCCTTATAGAATTTGGCGTAAATTCGCCATCTTATGCAAAGCGAATTCGACTTTTCTTGCCGACTTACTATAGCTTTTTGGCGGCTATGCTTTTAACTGGTCTTTTATTGATGAGTGTTTTTTACTTTCATTTAAGCTTCAGGGCGGTAGTGATGATAGTCGTTTGGGTACTTTTAATCGGACTTGGCGCAATGGAGTTTAAAAAATTAAAAGTGGCCATGAAGAGTAAAAATTTTATAGATTTTAGAAAAAAGATGAGATTTAAAATTTTACTTGATCTTGCCTTGGTTTTAATAGCAAGCGGCGTGAGATGAAATTTCTTTATTCAAGGCAGGCGGGAGAGGAGCAAATTTGCCTTCAAAACGAGCAGTTTTTACATCTTAAAGCAAGGCGAGCGAAACTTGGCGAGCGAATTGACGTTAGAAATTTAAAAGACGGACAAAATTATATCTATGAAATTGCAAATTTAGATAGAAAAAGTGCCGAGCTATCTTTGGTTTTTAAGCATAGCCTAGAGGACGAAGAGCTGAATTTCAGCCTTGGCTGGGCCATCATAGATACTAAAGTGATAGAAAAAACTCTGCCTAGCTTAAATGAGATCGGAGTTAGCAAGCTTATATTTTTCTACTCCGATTTTTCTCAAAAAAACTTTAAAATCGATAGAGATAGACTTGAGAGAATTTTAATAAATTCTTGCGAGCAATGCGGACGAAATTCTCTTATGCAAATTGAAATTTATAAAAATTTAGATGAGGTTTTAAACTCTTACAAGGATATTGCGCTGGTTGATTTTGACGGAGAAAATTTTGAAAATTATAAGCAAAGTGAGCTTTTAATAATTGGTCCGGAAGGCGGATTTAGCCAAATCGAGCGTGAAAAAACAGGTAAAAAATACAGTCTAAATTCTAAAAATATACTTCGATCTCAAACTGCGATTTTAAGCGTTGCGGCAAAGGTTTTAGTCTAAATTTGATTTTTAAAAAGTTTTTTTGTATAATCACGCCTTACTCTATGAACGAAACAGATAATAAAATAGGCTATAAAAAGGATAAAAAATGAAAAAAGAGATTCATCCGGAATTTGTTGAGTGCAAAGTAACCTGCGCTTGCGGCAATACTTTTACGACTAAATCAAACAAAAACGAAATCAGAGTAGATATCTGCAACGAGTGTCATCCATTCTTCACAGGAAGCGAGAAGATAGTCGATTCTGCAGGTAGAGTTGATAAATTTAAGAAAAAATATAATTTGAAATAATACTTTGCTCTATTTTATTCCTACCCCAATAGGAAATTTAGAGGACATTTCACTTCACGCATTAAATATTTTGCGTGAATGTGAAGTGATATTTTGCGAAGACACAAGAGTTACCAAAGCTCTTATATCCCTTTTAAATTCTCGCTTTAACTCAGATATAAAAATAGAAAAATTTATCTCACTTCACTCTCACAACGAAGCTCGAATTCTTGCAAATTTAGATACAGAAATTTTCAAAAAAACTGTTGCTTATGTAAGTGATGCGGGAATGCCTGCGATTAGCGATCCGGGAGTTGAATTAATAAGATTTGCGATAAAAAATAATATCGAGTATGAGGTATTAAGCGGCTCAAGCGCTCTACTTTTGGCGATCGTGGCAAGCGGGCTTTGCGATAAGGAATTTACGTTTTTAGGCTTTTTACCAAATACGGGCAAAGAACGCACAGTAGCGATACAAAATACGCTTAATTCGCCCTATCCGGTCATCATATACGAAAGTCCCAAAAGAGTGCTTGCCCTAGTGGAGCAAATAGCAAATTTAGACCCGCAAAGAGAGCTTTTTGCGATCAAAGAAGCGACTAAAAAATTTGAAACCAAATTTAGCGCAACCGCAAAAGAGTTAAGCCAAATTCTTAAAAGCTCCAATTTAAAAGGCGAGTGGTCTATAGTCATTGACAAAAGCCCACATCAAAGCAACGAAAAAATAACCATAGAAGATATCGCCTCTCTTGATATACCTCCAAAAACCAAGGCAAAACTAATCGCCAAAATCACTGGCGAAAATGTCAAAAAAATATATGAAAATTTGAACAAATAAGCTAAATTTTACTGATTTTTAGCTATTATGAGCCGATGATTATATATGGAAAACAGCTATTTTTACACATCATAAAACGCTACAAAAAAAGCGTCAAAACTATCTATCTTGCAAAAGAGTGCGATAAGGCTACCTTTTCGCAAATAGCCTCAGCAGGAGTGCCTATCAAGCGAGTGGATAATCAAAAAGCTCAAGCTCTTGCACGCGGAGGCAACCATCAAGGATTTGTGGCCGAAGTTGAAGAGTTTAAATTCAAGCAATTTGACGAGCTGAAAAAGAGAAGTTTTATAACCGTGCTATACGGACTTAGCGATATAGGAAACATAGGAGCTATCATCAGAACCGCTCACGCTTTGGGGTGTGAGGGAGTGATAATCATAGCTAAAAATCTTGCGATAGAAGGCGTCATCAGAGCAAGTAGCGGTGCGGCATACGAGATAGATATCGCACTTGCTCAAGACGGTCTTAGTGCGCTAAATGAGCTAAAACAAAGCGGATTTAAGCTATATGCGACGGCAAGTGGCGGTAAAAACGTAAATGAGATGAAATTTGGTTCAAAAACGGCTCTCATAATGGGCAGTGAGGGCGAAGGAATGACAAAAAAAGCGATCCTAAAGTGCGACGAGTGTGTCGGCATAAAGATGAAAAACGACTGGGATTCTCTAAATGTAAGTGCAGCTTTCGCCATAATTTGCAATAGGATTATAAATGAATGAAATTAGTATCTTACGAGAGATAGGGCTAAGCGAAGCAAGTAGAAAAACACATATCGAAGCGGAGTATTTGGGCTATATAACCGATAAAAATTTTGAAAAATTGGCAAGACTAAATGTGCATGGATTTATTAAAATTTTAAAGCGCGAATACGATATTGATTTTGAGCAGTGGCTAAACGAATACAACGCCTTTATGGCGGAGCGCGGTGAAGAAGTTAAGCACAAAACAATAACAATATCGCCTAAAATCCCCGCATACACGGCAGATGGACATAGATCATCGGGAGGATGGCTCTGGATGATCATCGTACTTATCTTAATCGGCTTTGCGATATGGTTTTTTGAAGGATATAAATACATAGGAAATATCTCAAATTTATTCGAAGATAAAAATCGCAGTGTAAGCTACTCAAATAACGTAGTAGTAAATGAAGCTAAAAATAACCTTGGGTTAAAAGACACAAACCTAACTCCGAATTCACCATCTTTAAAACCAAAAGAATCCGAAAAAGAAGAAAAAATAAGCGAGCAAACCGAAACTGCCTTAATCATCGCCGATAAAACGGCAAAAGAAGAGGTAAATACAACATCAGAGCTTAAAGATGATACAAAAACCCAAGAAGAAGAGTTAAAAACAGAAGAAAAAGCAACAAAAGAAGAAACACTTGAGACAAATTTAAAAGATGAAACAAATGCCACAAATTTAAATAATGCAAGCGTGGCAGAAAACGGCTCTAATGAGTACTTAACCTCAAATGTAGATGAATTTACAATAACTCCTAAAAGCAAAGTTTGGGTCGGCATCATAAATCTTGAAGACGGCAAGAAAAAAACTCTAAATAGCGAGAAACCAATAACAATAGAAGCTAACAAAAGACAGCTTATAGTAACAGGTCATGGAAACATCACTTTAAACATAGGCGATGAAAACATAAAATTTGACGCGGTAAACCCGAAACGATTTCACGTAGAAAAAGGCAAGATAACCCTTATAACATTTGATGAATTCGTAACGCTTAACAAGGGCAAAAAGTGGTAAGAAAATTTATCATATTAGCTATAGCGGCGACTTTAAATTTCGCTTCAAACGTAGTGAGTATAGCAAACGGTCTGCTTGGCTCAGAGAGCTCAAAAGTAGCAAGTCTGTTTGGCGACGGCAGAGACTTTATAGACGAAAACGGCAATGCGGATATAGCCAAAATTTCAAATTTACTCAAGTCAAAATCACTTCTTACACTCTCATATAAAAATCAAGCCAATCTTGATATAGTTTTTATTAGCGAACAAAAATCGCCGCTGCTTATGATAAAAATTTTAAAAGACGCGTTAAGTCGTCTGGGTTATAATGAAATTTTAACGACGGAATTTGCAAATGCGGATAGCGCAATTTGGGGCATTAGACTAAATACTAAATTTATGCTTGATCCTGGATCGCTTTACACGGCGTTAAAAGAGACAAACACATTCATAGAAGGCATTGAAAGAACAAGCGAATTTAGCTATAAGTATTTGATAGACATTTCAAAGTCATCGCTAAATTTAACCCCGGTCGAAATAGGCAAGGAAATCGAGCTTTCAAAGCCGCTTGAGCCATATTTTATCGATATAAACGGAGCTTCAAAGGTCAGCATAAGCGCTCAAGCGGGCGATAGCTGGTTTGCTCTGGTTAGAATTTTGGATAAAAATCTAAACCTTATCGATGAAAAAAGAAATTCCAAAAAAACAAATAAAATGAACTTAGCTATCCCAAAAAATGCAAAATATATAACAATAGATGATTTAAATAGCCTTGAAAATATAAAAAGAGGTCTTAAAATTTACTTACAATAATTAGGAGAATTTATGTTTAGCGAAATTCGTTTCAATACAATCGAGCGCTTGCCAAACTATGTTTTTGCCGAAGTTAATGCTATAAAAATGGCAGCCAGAAGAAACGGAGATGATATTATCGACTTTTCTATGGGAAATCCCGAAGGCAGAACCCCTCAACATATAGTCGATAAGCTTTGTGAAAGCGCGCAAAAGGATAAAACTCACGGATACTCGGTATCTCAAGGAATTTATAAGCTTAGACTTGGAATTTGCAACTGGTATAAGAAAAAATACGACGTGAATTTAGATCCCGACACAGAAGTTGTGGCAACTATGGGAAGCAAAGAGGGTTTTGTGCATCTTGCTCACGCCATCATAAACCCCGGCGATGTCGCCATAGTGCCCGATCCTGCATATCCGATACACACTCAAGCTTTCATCATCGCAGGCGGAAATGTCGCCAAAATGCCATTGGTTTACAACGAAAAATTTGAGCTTGACGAGAATAAATTCTTTGAAAATTTACAACACACCATCAACTCAAGCTCACCGAAGCCAAAATACGTAGTAGTAAATTTCCCTCACAATCCTACAACCGTAACCGTTGAAAAGAGCTTTTACGAGCGCTTAGTAGCGCTTTCTAAAAAAGAGAGGTTTTATATCATCTCGGATATCGCTTATGCGGATCTTACATTTGATGGATACAAAACGCCGAGTATTTTTGAAGTAGAAGGTGCAAAAGATGTCGCCGTTGAGTGCTACACTTTATCAAAAAGCTATAATATGGCCGGTTGGAGAGTCGGCTTTGTATGCGGTAACAAACGCCTTTGCGCCGCGCTTAAAAAGATTAAATCATGGTTTGACTACGGCATGTTTACACCTATTCAGGTTGCCGCTACTTACGCGCTTGAGAGTGATCAAAGCTGTGTTGAAGAGATTCGTCAAATTTACGATAAGCGACGCGAAATCATGCTTGATGCGTTTGCAAACGCAGGCTGGCAGATGCACAAACCAAGCGCAAGTATGTTTATCTGGGCGAAACTGCCTCCGCAAGTCGGCAACATAGGAAGTCTTGAGTTTTCTAAGCAGCTTCTTACGAAAGCTTGCGTCGCGGTAAGTCCGGGTGTCGGATTTGGCGAAGCGGGAAATGACTACGTAAGACTTGCGATGATCGAAAACGAAAATCGCATCAGACAAGCGGCAAGAAACATCAAAAAATATCTTAAAGAGTTTTAATGAATGTAGCTATACTGGGAGTTGGAACTGTCGGCGCAGAAGTTGCCAACATACTGATAAAAAATCAAAAACTAATCACCGCAAGAAGCGGCAAAGAAATAAAGCCCGTTATCGGCGTGGTTAGAAATTTAGACAAGCCAAGAAACACGACTATCCCACTAACGGATGATATACAAAGCGTAATTAATCGCGATGATATCGACGTATATGTAGAGCTTATGGGTGGAGTAAACGAGCCTTACCGCGTGGTGAGCGAAATTTTAAAGCGAGGCAAAGCGGTCGTAACGGCAAACAAAGCTCTTCTTGCGTATCATCGCTTTAAATTGCAAAATTTAGCGTGCGATACTCCTTTTGGATTTGAGGCGAGCGTTGCAGGCGGAATTCCTATCATAAAAGTCCTGAGAGAAGGACTGAGCGCCAATCAAATTCTATCAATCAACGGTATAATGAACGGCACAAGCAACTATATCCTTACTTCTATGATGAACGGCGGAGTTAAATTTGAAGATGCGCTTAAAAAAGCTCAAGAGCTTGGATATGCAGAGGCTGATCCTACGTTTGACATAGGCGGATTTGACACGGCGCACAAGCTGTTAATCCTTGCGAGTATAGCTTACGGCGTGCACGGAAACCCGGAAGACATACTCATCGAAGGTATCGAGAAAATAACAAAAGAGGATATATTTTTCGCCAACGATTTTGAGTATGTAATCAAGCTACTTGCCATAGCAAAACGAGTGGGCGACAAGATAGAACTTCGCGTCCATCCTGCGCTTGTGCCAAAAGACAAGATGATAGCCAAGGTTGATGGTGTGATGAATGCCGTTAGCGTAATCGGCGATGCGGTAAATGAAACTATGTTTTATGGTCCAGGAGCAGGCGGAAGCGCAACGGCAAGTGCGGTTATAAGCGATCTAATCGATATCGCAAGAGAGATCAAATTCCCGATGCTGGGATACAAAGCTCCGCTTGAAATCATGCAAACAGAGCTACTTGAGCAAGACGAGATAAGAACGAAATATTATTTCAGATTAAAGGTTGAAGATAAGGTCGGAGTCCTTGCTAAGATCACAAATTTGATGAGCGAAAATAACCTCTCGATAGATAGCTTCTTGCAAAAGCCTCACGTCAAAAAAGAAGATGACGCAACGCTGTTTTTTACCACTCATACGAGCCTTGAAGCGGATGTTAAACGAGTAGTAAAAATACTAAAAGAGCAAGAATTCGTAAAAGAAGAGCCGTTTATGATGAGGATTGAGTCTTAAGTGGGACTTAGCGAATATCTTTTTGGGAAAAGCGCAGAAAGCGATGCTTGCGACTTTTTACAAAAAGAGGGATGTCAAATTTTAGATCGAAATTTCAGCTGTAAATTCGGAGAAATAGACATCATAGCCAAAAAAGATGAAATTTTACATTTCATAGAGGTAAAAGCAACTCAAGGCGATTATGAAGCGGCGTACAGGCTAACCGGCTCTAAAATGCAAAAGATATTAAAAGCGGTTGATTATTATCTGCTTAAAAATGGTCTTAATAGCGATTTTCAGGTTGACCTGATAACAATTGAGAATAATAAAATAAACTGGATAAAAAATATCAGCTTATAATTTTTCTTATTATCTTAAATTTAAACTTATTTATGTATAATTGCAACCAAATTTCAAAAGGAGAAAAAGATGGGAAAATACATAGAACTAACATCGGAAAATTTCGACATAGCTAAAGAGGGTGTTGCATTGGTAGATTTTTGGGCGCCTTGGTGCGGACCTTGCAGAATGCTTGCACCTGTTATAGATGAGCTTGCCGAGGAATTTGACGGTAAAGCTAAAATTTGCAAAGTAAATACTGACGAAGTGCAAGATCTAGCTGTAGAATTTGGTATCCGCTCTATTCCTACGCTACTATTTTTCAAAAATGGCGAAGTAGTTGAGCAAATGGTCGGAGCACAATCAAAACAGGCAATCGCGGATAAAATCAACTCACTTCTTTAATGAGTGCAAAAAGACGGGGGGTGTCTTTCCCCCTGACATCTGTTTTCGCATCGTTTTTCGGTGCATTTTTAGTTGCTTCGGTCTTTGCTTTTAACAATTACAGATTTTCAAAGTATAAATTTATAGATTTTAGCTCTTTGATCTTTTACGAAAAAAGTGAAATTTTTTCTCCTAAAGAGAAAAAATTCCTGCTTGTCGTATTTAGTTCAAATATGTCTAACTTAAATGAAATTTTAGAAATTTCAAACAAAAATTTGCCTATAGTCGCTATAGACATATTTCAAAAACGACTCGCAAATGAAGGAAATTTAAGCTATATAACATCAGACATCAATACTATTTTAAAGCTTATGAATCTCCTAAACATTACAAGTTTGCCAAGTAGTGTTGAGGTGATCCATCAGGATAATAAAATTTATAAACAAGATTCAAAAATAAATAAAATTTAAGGAAAAATCATGTTAGATTTAGCGATTATCGGTGGCGGTCCTGCCGGACTAAGTGCCGGGCTTTACGCTACTCGCGGCGGGCTTGGAAATGTCGTAATGTTTGAGCGAGGAATGATCGGGGGACAAATAACCGGAAGCTCTGAGATAGAAAACTACCCGGGTCAAAAAAATCCCGGTGAGAGCGGACTTGACTTCATGAGTACTTGGAGCAAGCAGTGCATGCACTTTGGACTTAAACACGAAGCGGCAAACGTCTCTAAAGTATCAAGAAATGAGGACGGAAGCTTCAAAATTTCTCTTGAAAACGGCAAGGAGATGAACGCAAAAGCCGTTATCGTAGCTACTGGCTCAACGCCTAAAAGAGCCGGGTTTAAAGGCGAAGACGAATTTTTCGGTAGAGGCGTAAGTACGTGCGCGACTTGCGACGGATTTTTTTATAAAAACAAAGAAGTTGCGGTTCTAGGCGGCGGCGATACGGCTCTTGAAGAGGCGATTTATCTATCAAATATCTGCTCAAAAGTATATTTGGTGCACAGACGAGACGGTTTTCGCGCAGCTCCTACAACAGTAGAGAAGGCTAGAAAAAATGAAAAGATCGAATTTGTCACAAGCGCCACGATAAAAGAGGCTTACGGCGATAAAATGGGTCTTGGCGGACTAACCCTAAATACCAAAGAAGGCGAACGAGACTTAAAGGTACCCGGAGTTTTTACTTTCGTTGGACTTAACGTAAATAATCAAATTTTGCTTCAAGATGACGGCGAATTCCTTTGCGAGATGAGTGAAAACGGCGAGATGATCGTGGATCTTAAGATGAGAACGAATGTGCCTGGATTGTTTGGTGCAGGTGATATCCGTATAGACGCTCCTAAGCAAGTAGTTTGCGCTGCGGGAGATGGCGCAATGGCTGCTCTTTCAGCTCTAAGCTACATAGAAAATTTACACTAAAATTGAAATTTGACCGAACTCGCTCGGTCAAATTTGCCCTATTTTAAGCTACTTTCATGAAAAGTCGTTTTTTGTTATATTTTAGACTCAAATTTTGCGGATTTCTTTATAAATTTAAAAGCGAAATTTAGCTCTATTGCAATTAAAAATTTGATAATTCTAGTTGCAACTAGACGCTTAAATTTGCCGTAATAACTTATTTGATAGGCGCAAAAGAGCAACTAAAAGTTTACTCGATTTTACTTAAATATGCTCCGAAAAATTTTAGGCTAAATTTAAATAAAATCAAGCCGGGTAAGATCGCTTTAATATTTACTAAAGCGATCCACCGGACTCAAAAGCTAGTTATTTAGGATTATTAACGCTAATTACCTCGTTACTCTCATCAAGATAAAGTCTAGCCGCCTCTTTTATATCGTCATTGCTTAGCGAATTTATCGCATCTTCTTGCCACTTAAGATCAAAAAGCTCGCTGTCATATAGCCTATTTGCCGTGATATTTTTAAGCCAAAATTCAGGCTGATCGTGAGTTTGCTTAATGCGCAAAATGGCTGATTTTTTATAGTTTTCAAGATGCTCTTTCGTTGCACCCTCACTCTTTAGCTTCTTAATTATCGCCTTAACGCCACTTATCACATTATTTGTATTTTTTGGCGAGCAAGTAAAAGATATATTTGCGTTTGAACGATCATAAGGCTCCTTGCTAAGCTTAACCGCGACCGAAAATCCATAAGTTTCGCCCTTATCTTCTCTTATGTTTTCATAAAGAGCCATTTTAAAGACTGCACTTAGAGCTTGAGCTTTTATGGCGTTTAGTTGCGAAAATTTCACGCTTTCGTTTTTAAGATTGATAACCACGTCAGATCTAGGAGTAATCTGATAATCGCGCTCAAATTTATGCACGCCTTTTATGCTTCGCACACCGTCATCTACGAAATTCTCTTTGCTGTTTTTGCCTGGGATAGTGGCTATATATTTTGCGATTAAAGGCTCTAAAGTCTCCACTTCAAAATCGCCTACGAAAATAAAGTCAAACGAACTAGCATTAGTAAATTTGTCATTTACGATTTGCTTTAAGCTCTCAAGCTCAAGTGCGGCTATATCGCTCTTTTCAAGCGGTCTCATGCGCTCGTTATTGTCATATAAAAATTTCGTAAATTCGTTGCTAAATTTGTGCTCGGGTAAATTTTCTCGCTTGGTAAGCCTCTCTGTAGCGACGGTCTTAACCTGCTCAAGCGTCTTTTGATCAAGGCGCGGCGAGTTAAATTCAAGATGAATCGCCTCAAGAAGCCACTTGATATCCGCACGATTACTCTGTCCATAAAAACCTTGCGAAAGCAGATCGATACGCTTATCATATCCTACATATTTGCCGTTTAGGATTTTAGCCAGCTGATAGTTATTAAACTCCCCTGCTCCGCTTTCGTTTGAAACCTGCACGGCAAATCTGCCAAGCTTCGGATCGCTTAAATTTGAAACTCCGCCTTTGCTAACCGCCGCAAAAGTGATGTGATCCTTTTTGGTTTTAAGAGGCTTCAAGATCGCCGTAGCGCCGTTTTCAAGCTCAAGAGTAAAGATACCGCTCTTTTCGTCAAAAATTTTTGAAACTATCTTTTTTGGCTTTATATTTTCATCTACCAAATTTTTAGGAAGATTTGAAGACGAAATTCGAGTATCATAAGGCTTTGCGCTAGATTTTATCTCATCAAATTTAGTCTTTTCAAGCTTGAAATTTTTAACGCTAAAAACACTTACCGTTTCATTTTTAAGAGTCAATATTCGTCTAAATTCGGCATTTACCTCATCAAGAGTAACCTCATCTAAAAGCTTAAGCGCTAAATTTCTTGAGTCGGCTTCGCTTTGCAAGATGCTTCCCGCATCAAGAGAATTTAAAATTTCATTAGCTATATCTTCCGATTTTTTCGTTTTTGACTGAGCGTATCTGGCGTTTATGGAAGTTTTTAAATTTATCTTCGTATCATTAAAGTCACTCTCGTTAAAGCCAAATTTCCTCACTCCTTCGATCACGCCAAGCATATCTGATAGCGCGTCTTCATAGTCGTTTTTGATCACATTTGTGCTAAAGCTAAACATGCTTTGGCTAAATTCAAGCGATGAGGAGAAAAATCCCGCACGAAGAGACGAGCCCTCATCTATCATCTTCTTTTCATAAAGTGTTGAAAAAAGTTGCGAGATAAGCATGCGAGTTAAAATTTTGCGTGCATTTACCTCGTTATCTCTTGGCAGATACTCGTCGAAAAAGGCTATACTAATACTATCCGAACCGGTTTCGTTTGAATCATAGTTATAGATGTTAAATCCTGATTTTTCAGGGATTTTTCTGCTTGGCTGAAGATAGGAATTTGTATTTTTAACACTTGAGAAATTTGACTTGATCATCTGCTCTATCTTGCCTTTATCAAAATCCCCCACAGCTACGAATTCCATAAATCTAGGCTGATAAAGTCTCTCGTAAAAGGCTCTTATCTCGCCTACGCTTACATTTCTTATCACGTCCATATCGCCGATTGGCTCTTTGCCGTCATAAGCGCTTTTTGCGTACCAGTGCTTTGCTTGCTCTTTATAAAGCCTGTATGAAGGGGTATTTCTTGAGCGCTCCTCTTCGATGATGATACCCCGCTCCTTTTCAAGCTCGTTAGCATCAAAACTTATGCCGTCCATCCAGTTTGAAAAAACTTTAAAAACGTCATTTAAATTCTCGTCATTAACGCTTATTTTTAGGTTATAGCCCGTAGCGTCATAGCTCGTATAAGCGTTTAAATCGGCACCAAAAACTACGCCAAGACTTTCAAGCTTCCTAATCAGATCATTTTTCTTAAAATCCCTGCTTCCGTTAAACGCCATATGCTCCACAAAGTGCGCCAAGCCTCTTTCGCTTGCGTTTTCGTCGATTGAACCAACTCTAATCGTAAGATAAAAATAAGCCGTATCTTTTGGAAGAGAATTTTGCTTAATGTAGTACTTAAGCCCGTTTTCAAGCTCGCCTTTAGTTATATTTGTATCCCACGACATAGCAAAAGCCGCTACCGCCGTCAATAAAAAGAGTAAAAGTTTCCTCATTGTTTTCCTTTGATTTAAACAAACCGAAATTATATAAGAAGTTTTTTTAAAGATAGGAAAAAGTATTACGCAAGAGTGGTTACTAAATGAGCTTTTTATAAATTTTATGCTAAATTTTACAATCAAATTTTCAAAAAGGAAGTGATATGGTAAGAGTTGGAATTCACGGCGCAAGCGGCAAAATGGGAAAAATGATCATAGAGTGCTTGAAAGAAAACAAAGATGCAAAACTAACCGCCGCTTATACGATAGAGCCGATTGATTTTAGCTTACCGCAAGATGTCATAGTGACCGAAAATTTTAAAGAGCTGTTTGATAACTGCGATGTAGTGATTGATTTTACCATCAAAGAGGGTGCGATAAATTTGATAAATTATGCCAGAACCAACCCAAAACCGCTAGTAGTAGGCACAACCGGACTTGGCGAAGAGGGAGCAAATTTACTCAAAAGCGCAAGCCTTGCCATGCCGATCCTATATGCTACAAATATGAGTCTTGGAGTTGCGGTGCTAAACCGCCTTGCAAGCATAGCTTCAAAAGCGCTTAGGGAATTTGATATCGAGATAGTCGAGCAGCACCATAGGCACAAAAAAGACGCTCCAAGCGGCACTGCCATGACTTTGGGAGAACGCGTGGCGGAGGCTAGAAATTTAAAGCTAAAAGATGTGATGATAAGCGGCAGAGAAGGACTTGTAGGAGCAAGAAGCAAAGACGAGATAGCCTTGCTTGCCATGCGAGGAGGCGATGTCGTGGGAAGGCATACGGTGGGATTTTATAACGACGGAGAATTCATAGAGCTAAATCACACTGCAACTAGTCGCGCTACCTTTGCAAAAGGCGCTATAAAAGCCGCCATCTGGATAAACGCTCAAGAAAACGGGCTTTACGGGATTGATGACTGCTTAGGGCTTTAAGAGTGATAAAATTTAGCCTAGATAATACCGAAGAATACGAAAAAGAATTCGGCAAGGAATTTAAAATACCGCCGAAAAATGAGCGAACGGCTTTAAAAAAAGGCGATTTGGTAAAGCTTATTTTTAGATTTGAGGATAGCGATTTTGCGCAAGTTGAGCGAATGTGGGTTATGGTTGATGAAGCAAAAGACGGCTGTTTTATCGGAATACTTGATAATGAGCCTTTTACCAAAGGTAGCATTGAAGCGGGAGATCTCATAAAATTTGATCATACCAACGTGCTTGAAATTTATAAAGATTAATTTAAAACAAAAGGATAAAAATGTGTGCGATCGTCGGGATAATAAATTCTAAAAATGCGGCTAAAACTGCGTATTACGCGCTATTTGCTATGCAACATAGAGGGCAAGAGGCCAGCGGTATAAGCGCAAGCGATAACGGTCAAATAACTACTTTCAAAAAGCTAGGGCTGGTAACTGAAGTCTTTGACGAGGAGAGTTTTAAGCTGCTAAAAGGCGATATGGCGATAGGTCACAACCGCTACTCAACCGCCGGGAATGCATCTTTTGACGATGCTCAACCTATTGCCGCAAACTATAGTCTTGGCTCTATTTCGCTCGTGCATAACGGAAATTTGGTAAATAAAGACGAGACAAGAGAAGCGCTTATCAATGAAGGAGCGATATTTCAATCAAATATGGACACCGAAAACATCCTTCATCTAATCGCAAGAAGCAACAGCCAAAGCCTAAAAGAGCGCATTATAGAAGCAATTAAGAAGATTGTAGGCGCTTACTGCTTGCTAATCCAGTCGCGACATAAAATTTTTGCCATACGAGATAGATACGGCGTTCGTCCGCTCTCGCTTGGAAGGCTAAAAGACGGCGGATATATCGTAGCTAGTGAAACTTGTGCATTTGATCTAGTGGGAGCGAAATTCATAAGAGACGTAAAAGCCGGCGAGATGATAATCTTTGAAAACGGCAAAGACGAATTTGAGAGCATTCAGCTTTTTGAGCCCGAGCCTAGAATTTGTGCGTTTGAATACATCTATTTCGCGCGCCCCGATAGCGTAATAGAAGGTAAAAGCGTCTATGAAGCCCGCAAAAGAATGGGCGCGGCACTTGCTAAAAAGAGCAAAATCAAAGCCGATTTCGTAGTGCCGGTGCCTGATAGCGGTGTGCCTGCGGCGCTTGGCTTTGCAAACGAGAGCAAAATTCCCTTTGAGCTTGCCATAGTGCGTAACCACTACGTAGGAAGAACATTCATAGAGCCTTCGCAAGAGACACGCGATCTTAAGGTAAAGCTCAAGCTAAACCCTATGTCAAGCGTTCTTGAGGGCAAAAGCATAGTCGTCGTAGATGATAGCATCGTGCGAGGCACCACTTCCAAAAAAGTTGTAGAGCTGTTGCGTGCGGCGGGCGCTAAAGAGGTGCATTTCAAAGCTGCTTGCCCTGAGCTAAAATACCCTGAAAGATACGGCATAGACACTCCAAGCTTTGAAGAGCTGATAAGCGCAAATAAAAACGTCGAAGAGGTGCGTAAATTTATAGGCGCGGACAGCCTTGAGTTTTTAGGCATTGACGAGCTGGTAACTAGCCTTGGAGACGAGCGCAGATACTCGCTTGTAAGCTTTGACGGGGATTATTTTATAAAGTAAATTTTATAAATTCGGCAAAAATTTGCCGAATTTAAACTATAATAAACCTAACTACAACTTAACTTCGTAACAAAAGTAGGCTTCTTAAAATAAGGCGGATAAGGCATAGAGACGCTGAAATTTCTAAATTCTTTGGCTTTTAAATTTTTAGCGATGCTAAATTTATACTCGACGGTATTTGGTCTTTCGTCTTTACTATCGCCTAGTTTCATCCAAGAAAATAGCGAAAGCCCGCTTGGTTTAAAGAGAGATTCGCCCTTGAGACTTTCTCGATTGAGCGGATCGTTAATAAGCTTGATAATAATCTTGCAGTTTGCTATATCAAACGAGCCTATATTTCGCACGACGCCTTTAAAAACTATAGTTTCGTTTATCAAAACGCGCTGATTGGTAACTTTCTCAAGAACGGCTTTTTTGGTGTATTTATCAACAACAAACATTAAAAATACGCCTATTAAAAGAGTTACTACGAAATTTATAACGACAAGAGAGATAAAAATTTTTCTATTTTGTTCGTGTTGCGAAAGATAAATCAAAAGCGCAGAAAGCAACAGTAAAGATACAATAATAAGAATATGAAAAATATTAAAATAACCAGCCATCAATAACACTCCGAAGTAGCTATTATATCGTAATTTTCAAATCTAAATCCATCTATCACGCTTTGCTCTTGTGTTGTTTCGCCTGCGTTAAGGCTCTCTTTTAGCACCAAATTTGACTTTAAGAAAGGCTTTAGTTTATTTAATTCGTTTTTTATAAAATTTGATGATGGAGTATAAAATTTAAGCTTTATACTACAGTATTTAAAAGAATTTGCGGATAAATTTGTAAGATTTAGATCCACAATCAAAGTATTTGAGTATGTAAGCTGCTTTGTGTCCGTTATGAGCACGCTTCTTTGCCTTAAATTTTCATCTAAAAATTTATGCAAATAAAACGCGCCGAATAAGAAAGCAAAGATAGTTAAGACAAACATCAAAACGCCTGCTAACGGATGCTTGGACATGATATAAAAGCAAGCAAAAACGATAGTAAAAAAGAGTAAAACAAGCCAAACATAAGAAGCAAAATCAATCCATCCAAGATGAGTGAGATAAAAATTTATCCCCTGCTTGAGCTCATTTATCATCTCTTGAGTTCTTCTCCTCTATCCCGCTTAGACCCATACGTCTTGCAAGTTCGGCTTTAACGCGCTCAGGATGAATTCCGTGCAGTGCAAGCGCTACAAGCGAATGAAAGCACAGATCAGCCGCCTCGTAAATCATATCGTTTTTGGATTTTTCAAGCATTTCATCAAGCAAATTTTGCTCTATTTTTTGATTTTCCTTAGGTTGCGAGGATAAAATTTTAATCTCGTCCTTGTATTTTGAGACATCCTTACAAGCCATCACAAATTCGGTTGCTTCTTCCCCGACTTTTTTAAGTATGGCATTTTCGCCCTTTGCAAAAAGACTTGCAATGTATGAATTTTTAGTGTCCGCATTTAGTTTGCGCTCAAGTATGGTGTGATAAATTTCATCGATTACACCGTAATTTGGCTTTGTAGATAAGCTTGAATCGGAGTTTAAATTTTTAGCCTCTTTAAATTCTCCCTGCAAGCCAAAATCCGCTTGGTCTTTAAGTTCAAATTCTTTAAAAAAGCAGCTCTTTGCTCCAGTATGACAAGCCACTCCACCAAATTGCTTAACTTTCATTAAAAGCGTGTCGTTATCGCAATCAAGACACATAGACTCGATCTTTTGGATATTGCCGCTCTCTTCGCCCTTTTTCCAAATTCTATTTTTAGTGCGAGAAAAGTAGTGAGCAAAGCCCGTTTGCATGCTTAAATTTAAAGCCTCTTCGTTCATATATGCAAGCATTAAAACTTCGTTCGTTGCGCTTTCTTGCACGATTACGGGCAAAAGCCCCGCAACCTTATCCCAATCGATTTTCATTTAATCCTCTCATATATGTTTAGAGTAAATTAGCGATATCAAATTCACAAATCGAGTCGCCTTGCGATAAAATTTGATACAGATCGCTAAAAACTAGCAATCTGAAAATCAAAATTTATTTTATCTATCCATAGCCGACTGTTTGGCTTTATCTTTAGTATCAACCCAGATATTTGGCACCGCACCGCCAGGAGTTAGGAAAATTTTAGCATCTTTATTATCGCGTAACGCTTCGTTAAATTTACCTTGAGTTTCGATCTGTTTTAGCTCAAGCAAGTTGCCATCCAAGCTCTTTGCGACCTCTCTGTTTGCGTAAGCTTGAGCGTCGGCTTCTATCTTAACGGCATCAGCTTTACCCTTTGCTTCGATGATAGCCGCTTTTGCCGTACCTTCAGCAAGAGCGGCTTTTTTAAGAGCCTCTTGATTTGCTCTTTCTACTTCGTATTTGGTTCTTTCCGCCTCTTGTTTTGCTATTTGAACGCGCTCGATCTGCTCTTTTACTTTTTCAGGAAGGATGATCTCGCGAAGTTGGACCGTAAGCAACTCAACAGGCTTATTTGGCTGAGAATCGATATCTTTACGAATTCCGTCATCAATCGCGGCCGCTATCTCGTTTCGCTTGGTAGGAAGCTCTTCTGCGGTGTATTTACCCGCTATACTTCGCACCACATCACGCACGACAGGATCTACGATCTTGTTTTCCCAGCTTAAGCCCCAAGACGCGATAGTCTGAGGCGCATTTTCAGGATTTAGGCGGTATTGAACAGTTATATCAATACTTACAGGCAAGTTTCTAGCGTCCAAAACCGAGATAGAATTCTTGCGTATGATACCTACTTGACTTTGCCCTGAGTAGTTTTTAGCCTCACCCATATCTTCGCCTGAAGTATAGTTTATAAGGCGCACTCTCGTATCTACGATGATGACCTTTTGTATAAACGGGATAAAGAAGTGAAAGCCCGGCTGCATAGGCGAAGCATCGTATTTACCTGCGGTTGCCTTGATGCCGACTTCGCCCGAATTTATCACCACAAAAGGCTGAGTGATGGCTAAGACCGCTATAATCACGATGATAACATAAGCAAGTCCTGACATTTTGCCGAAATTTTTAGGCAAATTCGGAGTTTTAAAATTTAGCTTTGGCCCTTGATTATCATTGCCGCCGCCTCCGCCGCTATTTGAGTTTCGTTTTTTAAAATAATCATTTAAATCTGCTGGCATTCATATCCTTGTTTAGAATTTTAAATATAAGTTAGCATTGAAGCGTATTTTGGATTTCGTCCGTAAACTACGTCAAAATAAGCATCTTGCAGCTTTTTAGTAACTTCGCCTCGTCTTCCGCTTCCGATAACTCTAGCGTCGATGCTACTTATCGGAGTTACCTCAGCAGCCGTTCCCGTAAAGAAGGCCTCATCGGCTACGTAAGCCTGATCTCTCGTGATACGCTCGCGGCGAACTTCATAGCCTAAATCTTTTGCGATTTTAATAACGGTATCTTGAGTAATGCTTGCTAGGCTATTGTCATTTGGAGGAGTTACGATGGTTCCGTTTTCCACTATGAAAAAGCACTCGCCCGGACCTTCTGCTACGAAGCCTTCACCGTCTAAAAGTAGCGCCTCATCGTAGCCTGCATCTTTTGCCTCATAATTTGCCATTTGCGAGCTTAGATAGTTTGAACTGGCTTTGGCTCTATTCATTTGTCCTGCCGGATTTAGCTTAGCAAAGCTTGAAATTTTAACTCTAATACCCTTTTCAAGTCCCTCATCGCCAAGATAAGCGCCCCACTCCCAAGCTGCGATTGCAGTTTGAACGGGAGCTTTTGTGTGAGCTAGCCCCATTATGCCGTAGCCTAAAAATATAAGCGGGCGAATATATACGTTGCCGTTAAATTTATTAGCCTTTAAAAGCTCTATTTGTGCGTTTTCAAGCTCTTTTTGAGTATAAGGGCAATTTAAAATTGTCATTTTTGCAGACTTTAAAAGCCTATTTGTGTGATCTTGCAATCTAAATATTGCCAAACCTTTATCAGTTTTATAGGCTCTTGTGCCTTCAAAAACGGCATTTGAATAGTGAAGAGAGTGAGTTAAAACATGAACTTTAGCCTCATCCCATTTTATTAATTTTCCATCCATCCAGATAAATTCCGAAGCATTCATCTTGTGCCTTTCATCTTGTAAAATTTACGGAGTTTAGCAAAATAATCTTTAAAATTTAATTGTTTTGTAAATAAACACGAAAAAGCTCCATTAAAACCTTGTAAATACAAAAGAAAATCATATAACGACGTCGGCAAATAAAATTTAAAAATTTAAGAATATAAAAAAGAAAAATTCCAAAGATAAAAATTTAAATAAGGACATTAAATTCAAGATAAATTTAAAAGAAAATTAAAGAGCCAAGCGGTATCGCTTAGCTCAAATCGGGAGTATTATTTAGAGAATGCCTTTTCTATACTAAACGGAAACGCTTGATAACCCATAGCGTTTGTCATTTTAATCTCGATTGAAGGCTCTTTTGCACCCCATTCAAATTCGTTGATATGAGGGCTTGGTACGCCTACAGGTTTGCCCGCTGCGATGTCAAACTGCATTCCGGCAACTGCCGAATAAGCAAATACGCTATCAAGGTCGTCTTGGTACTCAGCAAGGCTGGTTACCGAGCTATACCAATCGGCTCCTCTTTGCTTGCCGTATTCCCAAACTTGTTCTACGGTTTTAGCCTTCTCGTCTACCTTATAAACTACCGCACGAGAGTATTTCATGCCCGCTATTGCAGGCTGCTCAAATCCTCTGCTGTCGCCGTTGTCAAATACGGTTAGATACACTAATCCTTTTTTGGATTTGCTATCGATTCTAAATGCAGTGTGCTGAGTGTATTGCCAGTCAAATCCGCCCGTATCGCTTTCATATCCCGGGCATTTTGTGTAGTCATCTTCACAAACGATCTTTTTGCCGTTTTTATCTACAGGCTGTAAAAGAGCGCCTTTAAATTTCTCGCTCCAGCCTTTATGTCCGCCGATTATCCACTTAACTTTCTTGTCGCGTCCGATTTTGATAACCGCATTTTGGTGGCGTGAGCTTATGATGATACTATCGTCGCTTGGGTCGTGATCCACACTATTTACGTGAGCCCAGTTGTGTCCCGGTCCACTTCTTACGATATCGCCCCATTTCAGGAAGTTCGCGGTTAAAAATTTCGCGTCCTAAGATATCGTATTTAACGTATCTTTGTCCATATCCCCAAGTGATAGCTCCGTCTTTATTTTGTTTAAAGCCCATCATAACGCCCGCGTTAAAAGGCTTTTTAAGGTCATAAATTTTGCTAGGCTCAAGATACCATCTAACTTCACCTTTGGTATCAAGGATGAAGTTGCTAGGCGTATAGTTCCACTCAAGAGCTCCGCCTGCAGGGTTGTTCCAAACCACCTTAGTGCCTTTGCCCGTTTTATTATAGAAGTTATTTACATAGTAAAGTCTATTTTCAAATTTCTTACTTGGAGCTTTTGTAACCTCGATCTTATCAAATAAAGCTCCCTTTTGGCTTGGGTGCCCCGTAGCCTCAAGATAGATAGCCGGAGCGTAAATTTTATACGTCTCTTTTATCCTCTCCTCTTTGCCTTTATAGGTTTTTGTGTATTCTACTTCGACCTTATTTTGATAGTCGGCATACATGCCAAATACGGGAATTCCGCCGTGAGTGCGAAGGTGCTTGTTGGCTACGTCATAGCTTATTAATTGTCCGCCAGGTTTTGGGACGATAGTTACTTTGGCGTCTTTTATGTCGTATCCGCCGTTTTTAATAACAGCCGTTAAAGGTGCGCTATCATAAGGATTTACTGCAACTTCTCCTAGTTTTCGCGCAATAGCGTAATATGCTATGTTTTAAATTATAAATTTTAGTATATCCCCCAAGAAGATCTTGGGGGAGGGAATTCTAGTAGTTATTATTTTTTGCTTTTAACTTTGCGGTCAAATGCTTTATCAAGATGTATAGGTATGGCTTGATATCCTATGCCTGTTCCTTCAAATTTCATTTGAAGACCAGGCTCGGTAGATCCCCACTTAAACTCAAGCAGCTCAGGTGCAGGCTCTCCTACAGGAACGCCTTTTGACAAGTCAAACTGCATGCCCGCCGTTGCAGAATAAACTAGCAATGAGTCTTTATCGTCATGGTATTCAGTAAGGCTCGTAACCGCACTAAACCAATCTCCGCCTCTTTGTTTGCCGTATTCCCAAACTTGCTCTATAGTCATTTTGTTTTGATCTATCTTATAAACAACACCGCGTGAGTATTTCATACTAGCAAGAGCAGGTTGCTCCATACCGCGGCTATCTCCGTTATCAAAAGCGGCTAGATAAAGGATGTCTTTATTTGTTTTTGAATCGATAATAAACGCCGTATGTTGTGTCCAAGTCCAGTCAAATCCGCCTTTTTCGTTTGTGTATCCAGGGCATTTGCTATACTCGTCCTCGCAAACGATTTTGTTTCCTTTGCTATCGACAGGTTGCAATAGGTATTTTTTAAATTTCTCACCCCAACCTTTGTGAGGACCGACTATCCATTTGATTTTCTTATCGCGTCCGATTTTTACCATCGCATTTTGGTGGCGGCTGGAAACTACTATAGAATCATCATTTGGATCATAATCAACGCTATTTACGTGAGCCCAGTTTCTGCCTATTCCGGTTCCCGCTATATCGCCAAATTGATTATTTTCATCAAGCTTAGCCAGCTCGTCAGCTCCTATAGTATGTCCAGCTTGAGAAGCATCGACGTTTAAGCAAACGGCTCCTTGGTCAAGAACCATGATAGCATCGGCTCTATAAGGATCCATGATCTCATAAAGTCTCCAATCGTCTACGACATATCCGTCTTTATCAACCTCTACTATCGTATCTCTAACGGTTCTAACGTTTTTGCCGTCAGGGCGTTTTGTGTTAGATGAGCCGACTCTTAGTAGATAGTTGCCGTTTTGTGCGTTATTTAAAGAGTGAGAGAAGTCGTTATAAGCAAGCGGAAGCTGGCGATCAAAAATTTGTCTTCCCATCAAATCGTATTTAACATATCTTTGTCCAAAGCCCCAAGCAAGAGCTCCGTCATTATCTTGCCTAAATCCCATTTGAATACCGGTTCTATAGATATTGCCAAAATCCAAAAGCTTGTCTGAGTCAAAATACCATCTAACCTCGCCTTTTGTATCTACTATAAATGAATTTGAAGCGTCATTCCACTCCAAAGCGCCACCTGAAGGGTTATTCCAAACGGCTTGAGAGCTTCTACCCGGAGCTTTTCCCGGAACGTTGTTTATAAGATATAATCTATCTGCAAATTCCTTATCGGCTTTTACAACGGTTACTTTTTCAAAAGGAACTCCCGTTTGCATAGTAAGTCCTGACGGAGTAAGTCCTATGCCGCCTGTCGTTACTTGATACTTTTCGGTAATAGTTTCATCCTTAAAGCCCATGGCTGATTTAGTATAAGTAACTTCAACCGTATTCTTATAAGACGGATATAGTCCAAAAACCGGGATACCGCCGTAAGTTTTTACCGTTTGGTTATCTACCTTATAGCTGATAGTTTGACCTCCCGGTTTTGGAACGATAGTTACTTTAACGTCTGATAAAACATAGCCGCCGTTAGTAATGATAGCTGTTAAAGGTGCATATCCGTAAGGATTCATCTTAACAACTCCAAGCTTGCCTTGTTGTTGATAATCATTCTTTGGACCGCTTGGACCGCCTATAGCAAGAGAAGAAGTAGTTAAGCCTCCGACTAGTAGCCCTGCCACAACAATTGATGAAAGTAAATTTCTAGCCTTCATACGGACTCCTTTAATTATAGATTTTGTAAATTTTACTTTAAAAGTAAAATTTATCAAACCTACCTGTCAAAATAGAATACAAGATAGATTTTTTGACTTTTTTTAATACTATTTCTTATAAAATTTTATTAGTGTAATTTTAAAAAAATTTACTAACATAAAAATCACACAAATATTAAAATATCTTTAAATAATTTTACATAATATAAACTTCTTATAAAATTTAAATTTGCGAACAGTTATTAAAATTTGAACTGAATTTTATCATTAAAATATCACTAAAATACCTAATTATAAATTAATACAACAAAATATCTAAAAAATAATCAAGCTAATAAAATTATATAAATTTAAATGCTGCTAAATAATAGTTGCGGCTTTATCAGCAGATACGGATCTTAAATTTAAGAACAAATTTATATTATTTTTTCCTTAAAAAACTTTTGTTTATATGATTATAACTACCGATAGATTATATAAATTTTAGATATATAGGCATAAAATTAAATTAAAAAATAAATTTTATATATATTAAAGATTATAAAATTTCAGTTATGAGAAAAGTGTTGATTAAAAATTTTACACATTGCATAAAAACTTTTTTGATATTAATAAAAAGCAACTTCTAGTCTATGGGGTTCATTAAAACAAACCGATAAAAATTTAAATAGATTTTAAGTGTATAATCTAATTTTATATATTAATATTAACTACTAAATTTATCTTAAATTTATTTTCGTGTTATTTTTGTGGAAGTTCGGTTGTATAAAATTACGATATCAAATTTATTCCAAAGGAGTTTAGATGAAATCTCTACTTACAAAAACAACTAAAATTTTAGCTGCAGTTGCGCTTTTGGGTGCCGTAAGTGCTAATGCTTTTACAGAAGGTAAGGATTATATGGTTCTTGAAAAACCTCTAAGCGTAGAGAAAGGAACTCTAACTAAAGTTTTTAGCTATGCTTGCCCGTTTTGCTACAAATACGATAAAAGCGTAACTCCAAAAGTGGTTGAAAAAGTATCCGGCCTAAAATACGTGCCGTATCACTTAAAAACCAAGGCCGAATACGGAGAGGCTGCAAGCAAAGTTCTTGCCGTTTTGGTGGTTAAAGACCAAGAAAAAGGAGTAAATTTACTTGATGATAACTCAATGTTCAAAAAAGCGAAATTTGCTTACTACAAAGCATATCACGATAAAAAAGAGAGATGGAACGACGGCAAAAATCCAGAAGCCTTCATAAAAACAGGGCTTGATGCTGCCGGAATGAGCATGGATGAATACAACAAAGAGCTTGAAAATCCAAAAGTAATCGAACTTCTTAAAAAATGGGACGAGTCTTACGAAGTGGCTAAAATTCAAGGTGTTCCTGCGTTTGTAGTAGATGGCAAATACCTTATCTACACAAGCACTATCACTTCGGTAGACGGCTTTGCCAAGCTTATAGAAGAGTTGCTTAAAAAATAGGCTTTCAAGATGAATATAGTAAATAAAATTTCAGCTTGGCAGGATACTAGATTTCCTTGGCTGCTGATGGCTTTTGCGAGCATTGCGCTGGTTTTGCTGGCGCACTCGCTCTTTCAAAAGTACGTCTATATGCCGCCTTGCGAACAGTGCGTATATATAAGATTTGCTTTTTTATGTATGGCATTTGGCGGTTTGATAGCGGCTATCAATCCTAAAAATTTAGTTCTTGCGTTTATAGGATATGTGTTTGCGTTTTGGGGAGCGATCCAAGGGATAATGTATAGCGTTAAGCTAGCCAAAATTCACACTGCGGTTCATAGCGACGATCCTTTTGGAGTTCAAGGATGCTCAACGGATCCCGTATATCCGTTTAACCTACCGCTTCACAAATGGGCGCCTGACTGGTTTTTGCCTACGGGGGATTGCGGATACGATAACCCTATAGTTCCCGACGGAGTGGCATTAAGCGGATTACAAAAATACCTTGTAGACTTATATCAAGACGGCTGGTATCTAATCCCTTCAAAACACTTCATGTCAATGGCGGACTGCACGCTTCTTGGCTTTGGTCTATGCTTTATAATCCTGCTTGCAATGGCGGTATCTAAAGTCATAACCTTAGTTAAAAACCCTAAATAATCTAATAAAAGGTCTGAATTTTCAGACCTTTTTAGATATACTGCTTGCCTAAACAAGGAGTAGTCCGGTGGGTATTGATATATTCAACAAATACAACTTCAAAATTTATATCATCATAATCCTATCCAGCCTGTTTGTGATACTTCTTGGCGCAAACGTATATAAAAACGCCAAACACCACATCGCGACCCTTTCAAATACAAACAAAATAGCCACTAGCGAAAATATCGTGCAGATATTTCAAATTTGGCTTGATGAGAGAATAAATTCTCTTGTTAAAGCCTCTAAGCTTATACAAAATGCCGATATATTAGACGATGAAGAGAGTATTAAGAAATTTACTCAAGCCTTTTTGGACAATTTGAGCGAATTTGATCTAGTTCAGCTTTTAAAAGACGACGGAGAGATCTATATAAACGGCGAGAAATTTCCAAAAAGCCCCAAAGAGATAAATTCCAGACTAAGCCTTATCTGGTATCTGGAGACAAAAAATAGCAACAAACCTACGGTAAATTTCATGCCCGAGCATGCGATTTTAGAGCAAGAGACTTTAAATTTATGCGTACCAAACTACAAAAACGGTAAATTTGCAGCGGTTTTATGCGGAGTAGTCAAAGTAAAAAGCATATTTGACAACATAAGCAACTTCAAGCTTCCTCCCAACTCATACTCCTTTATCGTAACGCACAGCGGCGAAATTTTAACTAAGATGAAAGATGAAAAGTTCAAAGCGCAAATTGAGGATAAATTTCAAGAGCTGTTTTTAAAAGACGAGGACATAAGCAGTATAGTTGTGGATTCAAATTTCATATCCATAGCGGAAATTCCATCGCTTAATTGGTTCATAGGCGCAGGCACGGACAACGCAAAAGAGACAAAAGAGCTGCTTGGAGCAACGACCAAAAACGCACTTACGTTACTTTTTGCGTTTATCGCGCTTGCCTTTATCGCAAACTCGCTTCATAACTTTATGTATGCCAAGATCAAAAAGCGTCAAGATGAATACGAAGCAATTCTTGCGCACAAAGCCAAGATGAGCGAAGCGGGCGAGCTCATAAGCGGGATAAATCATCAGTTCATTCAGCCCGTAAATTCGCTAAATTTAGCCATATCAACGTTACTTATGCTAAAGCGAGAAGGCAATCTTGACGAGCAGATGCTGCAAAACATACTTGAAAAAGGGCAAAAGTCCATATTGCTACTAAGCAATACGATAGATATCTTTAGAAATTTTTACAAAACAAGCGAAAACATAAGAGAATTTAGCGTCAAGCAGAGCATTAAAAATCTCTTAACTCTTATGCACACCGAGCTTACAAGAGCCAATGTACATGTGATTTTAAGCGAATTTGAAGATAAAAAAGTAAATCAGATAGAAAATATAATCCAGCAAATTTTACTTATCTTAATCCACAATGCAAAAGACGCTTTGGTGGATAAATTTAAAGACGATATCAAATCAAGAAGAGTGCAAATAGATGTAAAATTCGATGAAAACAGGTGCTATATAGATGTCATCGAATTTGGAAGCGGGGTGAGCGAAGCGATGAGCCACAAGATATTTGACGAGCCAAAAACTACCAAAAAACAAGGTAGCGGCATAGGACTGTACTTTGCTAAAAAGCTTGCCAACAGAAAGATAAACGGCGATATTAAGCTCGTAAATAGAGCGCTCCCTACGGTATTTGAGTTAAATTTCGATGTTGATTTAAAGGGCGATAAATGAATAACGAATCTTTAAAATTACTAAAAAAGCTATCGATTTTGATCGTTGAAGACGACGATATGTCAAGAGAGCTTATAGCAAGCGGACTAAAGCCCTATTGCGCTAGCGTTAGAGTCGCCGCGGATGGATGCGAGGGGCTTGAATGCTTTAAAAAACAAAAATCAGACATCGTCATAACGGATATCCATATGCCGATAATGAACGGATTTGAGATGATGAAAGAGATTTCAAGGCTTAAACCTCATCAAAAATTCATCGTCTTTACTTCTTACGATACGGATATGAACTTGATGAAAAGCATAGAACAAGGCGCTGCGCTATTTTTAAAAAAACCTATCGACATCAAAGATCTTCGCTCAATGATAATTGCGTTAACCTACGAAAAAGACGAAAAATTAATCAAAATCAGCGACGAAATAAGCATAAATTTAAAAGAGGAGAAAATTTATAAAAACGGAGAGGAAATTTATCTGACATATCTGCAAAATAAATTTTTCTGGCTCTTTGCGTATAACTTAAACAAGCTCGTTAGCTACGAAATGATAGAGGAATTCGTCTATGAAAACGAAGCCGTAAGCAAGGGTGCTATACAAAATATCATCTTGCGTCTAAAGCGAGAGCTTGGGATAAAATTTAAAAATATCTCAGAAGCGGGCTACATCCTAGTAGCAAGTCAAAAAGAGTAAAATGGCTTGGAAAATTTGATTGGAAATTTAAAAGAAATTTGCCCGATTCATAAATAAAACGGGCAAAAACGCTAGCTAATTAAATTTAGCAGGCTATCAAATACAAAATTTTGATGCTAGATAGGATTTATCTCGCTACTTCTTGCGTTGTAAACAAACCAACTTAAAATCATGACCAAAAACACCGCTCCAATCAGAGCAAAAGAGCCAAATCCAAAAAGAGATATTGTATCTCTTGCCTCGCTTGATCCAAAGAAATTTGCATTATCTGGCGCAAAAACAGCAGGCAATATCTTATGGAGCTCAAGACCGAACGGAAAACTCACAGTAAGCTCGTGGATGTTAAAATTCTCAGCGCCGTTTGAGTAGCTAAGACCAAAAATCACGCCCAAAAATATAAACGCATACGCAACAAGCTTTACGATGAATGATTTTGGATTTATCATCGCTATAATCGCGCCAAAAGCGATAAAAATAAGCGCAAATCTAAGCTGAACTAAAAGCAAACTGTTTGCAAAGCTAAAGCTAAGTGCAAAAAGACCAAGCACAACCGCGAGCAAAATCGCCCACGGAATTATCGTGCGCTGCAAATTATAAACAAAGCAGACAAAGCCTTTGTTTTCTCTATTATAATCAATCATGGCACAGACTTATTTAGCTATAAGAAATTTGACGATTTCGCTTAGCTTATCGATACTTGTAGCCGAGCTTAAATTTATCAAATATTTGCCGTTTACCACAAACGCAGGCACTCCGCTAATAACGGCAATATCATAGCCGTCATCCCAGCTAGTTAAAATCTCTTGCGCTCTTGGCGAATTTAAAGCCTTCTCATAATCGCTTTCACTCACGCCCGCGGCCTTTAAAGCAAGCTTAATCACGTCGCTTTTGTCGCCTTTTAAACCACCTTTATCGTGTTGAGCTCTATAAATAGCAAATTTCGCTTTTTTAAATTTTGATTTATCGTCAAAAAGACCGACTCCGCTTTGCTCGTCAAGCGCCATCATAGCGGCTAAAATTCCGCTTACGGTCTCGCCGAATTCGCCCTTAGTCTTTAGATGATAAGGCTTAAACTCAAGCCCTTGGATACTAGCTACAACTTTCCCCGTAACTGATTTATCAAACTGGTAGCAGTACTTACATCCGTAGCTAAAAACCTTTACCAATACGTTTTGTCCGACATTTAAAGGCTTATCAAGAACCAAATAATCCTTATTTTCCTCAAACGCTGCCGCAAAGGAGCTCAAAAGTCCAAAGACAACTAAAATTCGCACAAATTTGCTTAGTATTTTCATGCAACTTCCTTTCTTACTAATGACTTGCAAAATACTACAAAAGAGATGATAAATTTGAGGTTAAAATTGCTCTCTTTCATCTTGCCATACAACATCGCTTGTATATCTTGGAAGCCGCCACGCACCGCCTGCTACACCCTTACAAAGCCCGGTTGTACCCTCGCTAGCTCTTACAAATTTCTCTCCGTCCCAAACTTCGGTTCGATAGTAGTAGCAGTCTCCTAATCCTCTTATCTTTTGATTTGCTCTAAGCTCGCCTTTATAGTAGTCGTTTAAGTCGTTATCAAAGGTCTGAATCACTTTAGTAAGTCCGGCATCCATGACAGCAAACAAATCAGATTCGTTATAGGCGCTCATAGAGCAGCGAGTTTGCACAAGAGAGTGGGTTTCGTTTAGCTTATGCACCCAGATATCGCTGTGTCCGTGATCATAAAACATACTAAAGCAGTCGTCTTTATTTGTAGTTGATTGAAGAAGCTTATATATCGGCTCATAACTCGCTTCGCCTATCCTTATAGTCTTTTCATCGCCTATCGTAGCAGCCGCATTTATGACAGGCGCTTCTGCTGGCTCATAGGGCTTCATACCATCTAACCTTCCTTGATACTCAAGCGATTTTAGCCAAACCGCATTAAAGCCCTTTGGCGATAAAACAAGAGCAAAATCCCTTATCTTAAACTCAACTTTAGGGTTTCCTTTAAGCGCTTTTACGAGAGTCTTTATCTGCTTTTCATCAAGCCTTGCCGTATCATCTCCGCTTTGCGTTATATCAACCGTGCCGTAGCTTTTACCGTCTATAAAAAGCTCTGCGGTTTTATCCTTATCCATATCGACTCTATCGTCATTTATCTGGACATATCCGTAAATTTCACTCTCCTCGCCCGCTTCTGTGGCAAACATAACAGAAACAAGCCCCCTGTCTTCATCGCTTTGATAGCCCGTGATCCTGCAAGTGCCGGTGTTATCACAAACTACAAGCCAGTCTTTATGCTCCAGATACGTGCCGTCAAACCCCTCAAAGCCAAGCAAAGTAATCGCACAAAACGTGCAAGAAGCTAAAATTTGTGCAAATTTATTCATAATTTTCCTTTCGGTTCAGTTATATATGTGGTTTAGTTTTAAAATTCTAATGATGTTAAAAAGGCTGTTTAGATCAGCCGCGATCCTTTTATCTAAATTTTTACTAACGATACTTTGATGGATATCAGGCTCAAAACTATCGATGCCTCTGTTTATCTTGATGTAAATTTTATCTTTGACAAAGCTTATTCCGATGGGAACTCTCATGTTTTTAGCAAGCTTTACTATGGACTCCATTAGTGCAGGAGTTAAGATATACATCGCGTTTTGAATATCGGTCGTATATACCTTAAAAAGCTCGTTAAATTCAGCATTATCGACGATGATTTCTTTAGCCGAAGGCTCATCGGTCTTGCCGCCAGATAGCACGAAAGTCTTTGACTCTATCTTTTTATTAAAACTCGCTACGAAAAATAACCCCTTAAAAAACATCAAAGCCCTATCGTCACTCTCGCCCGTGATCGGATTTACAAAGCTGTCTTTACCCTCAAGCGTAAGGTCGCTAAAGCTAAATTTAACGCCGTCTATCTCGCCGCTTACCAGGTCATTGCCGTAATCTTTTGTAATGATAAAAAATAGCCTGCTTTGCATTATATAAAATAAATTTACGTGGCTATGCATGTCGTAGTTAAACCCAAGCGAATTAAGATAGCTTTCAAGATAAAATTTCTTATACTTGCTTGCAAATTCATGCTTTTCTTGCTGAGCAAAATAAAAAAACAGGTTATCATAAGCCACATAAGCAAGAAAAAGAGAAATCGCAAGAGCTAAAATTTGACCTAAATTTCTACCTTGCAAAAAACCTATGTGCATACTTGGCGGAATTTGAGTAAAAATTTGATTAAGGACGTAAAAAACGCAGATAAATATCGCTAAAGTAGCCGCTATGCGATATGAGAAAAATTTAGAAAGTATGAGCTTTCGCTCTTTTTCAAGCTCAAGTAGGGTTTTCAAATATAACCTTTAAATTTGATTGATTATATCAAATTTAAGCTTTGAAAGAGGATTTTTAGTGGGTAAATTTGCCCTGTTAAAAGATAAAGGATAAGCCCGACAAGCGTTTAGCTTATCGGGTTAGGTTTATTTTTCTTTAAAATACTCAGCTTCAAGCTTCTCAACCTCTTTTATAGCCTTTCTTTCGTAAAGCTTAAATTCAGGCGAATAGTACTGAAGCACGGTTTTTAAGCCTTTGTGCCCCACTTCCAAGTGGCAACTTGCGCAACCTATTTTATTTTCCGTATCCAGCAAACTTACGTAATGCTCGTGCATCTCTATGGCTTTTTTAGAGAATTGCTCGTTGGTTAAGTAGTTTGGATGACACTTTATACATCCGTCATCAAACACATACCTAGCTCTATGCTTCATATTGGCAAGCCAATACGGGCTGGTTTTGTTAAAATCATCTGTAAAAAAGTGCTTATAGCCTTCTACTACGCCGTTTCTAGCCTTAGTGTAGATATAATTCACAAGGCTATCGTGCGGTAAATGGCAATCCACACAATCGACTTTAATTCCCGTCTTACCCGCTCCGCCATGCACATCTTTTCTATAAGCTATCGCCATAGGTATCATCTCGTGGCAAACTACGCAAAATTTCTCATCGCTAGTTGCCTTCAGCGCTCCGTAAGTTACGTATGAAGCGGCAAGACCCAAAAAGCCTCCGATAACCACCCATAATAAAATCTTTTTCATGGCGTCTTCCTCATCCACTGCTTAACCTCCCTCTCATGACACTCGTCGCACATATTTACCGACTCTTTGTGCTCTCTGTGACACTCGTCGCAGTATAAATTCGGACCGTCATGAACGGAGTTGTGAGGATTGGCTTTTAGCAGATCCATGTAAGCAAGGCGCTCTGCCATGTATTTTTTACTCTTATGACAGGCGAGACAGGATCTCTCTCCCGGATCTTTAAATTTTTGAGGATCGTCTCCTTGCTCTGCGTGACAATTTAAGCAGTTAAACATAAGCACGCTGTGATGATCCTTGATGGGATATTTTTCTAAAAGCTCTTTCGTCATTCCTAAATTTTTATCGGCAACCTTGGTTGCATTGCCGTCGGCTGCCGATAAATTCGATATAGCCATAAAAAAGATACTAATTAATATTAAGATCTTTTTTTGCATCAATATCTCTCCGATAAATTAGATATTTTCTCCGGCAATCATACCAAATACCAAACAATCGGTAATAGCGTTACTTCCTAGGCGGCTTGCTCCGTGAGTACCACCCGTAACCTCTCCTGCCGCATAAAGATTTGGAATCGGCTCATTTGTCATAGAAGATATAACTTGTGCTTTTGTATTTATCTTTAATCCGCCCATTGTGTGGTGAACTTTCGGAGCCCCTCTAACCGCATAAAACGGTGCAACAGAGATATCTATACCTTTTGTTGTTTTAGAATCTACAGGTTTTCCAAAGTCTGCGTCTTTACCCTCTTTTACAAAGCCGTTATATCTCTCGACTGTCTTTTTAAGCTCATCGGCAGGGATTTTAAATTCAGCCGCAAGCGCGTCAAGAGTATCAAATTTTTTCACTAGACCCGCTTCAAGAGCTTTTTCGTAATGCACAGGAAGCATGTGAGTAAGCGCTCTTGAGTCGCAGAAATTTATAGGATAGTTTCTGTCATCCTCGCCTTTTTCATAAATTACTTTAAACATCGCTTCACTTCTGGTTCTTCTATCTGCCAGCTCGTTCATGTAGCGTTTGCCTGTTCTTGGATTTACGGAAATTCCAAACATAAACGCACCGTTTACGTTAAACATAGATCCAACGCCAAATCCAGGCTCATCAGCGCAAGCCCACGGTCCGTATTGTATCCAGCTTGGTTGAACAGGATATGCGCCCACTCTAAACGCCGCTAAAAGTCCGCCCGCAGTTGAGCCGGGTTGGTTAGTAGAATCGGTCTCAGGAGTAATTCTTGGATCTTGAAGCCTTCTATAGACTTTATCTCGGCAAAATCCGCCACTTGCCAAAACAACCGCTTTTTTAGCTTTAAAATACTTCACGTCGCCGCTTTTATTTTCGGTATCATCGCTTAATAATTTGCCGTCAAATTTATAGTTTTCTCTTGCCATAACACCGATCACCGCGCCTTTATCATCTAAGATAAATTCATCAAATTTAGTTCTTTTTTTGATAGTTGCGCCTTCCATTTTTTCAAATGTTTCAATCATCGGAAGCACTATACCCGCACCGCTTCCGTTTTCGGTTTGCAAACTTCTTGGAACCGAGTGTCCGCCTGCGTGAGTGATTTGGTCGATATATTTCGCACCGCAGTCAAGTGTTAATTTATAAGCATCTTGAGCTCTTTGTCCGATTATCTCTAAAAGCTCTTTGTGATTGATGCCGCGTCCCGCTTTTAAAGAGTCTTTCATAAATAGCTCGGTGCTATCTTTGATGCCCGCTTTTATCTGCAAGTCGCTGTTAGGCACGGCAAAAATTCCTCCGTTGATAACGGAATTTCCTCCAAGACGACCCATCTTTTCAAGCAAGACTACTTTGTTGCCTTTTTTAGCAGACGTTATACCCGCAGCCAAAGCCGCAAAGCCAGAGCCAATGATCACAACGTCAAATTCCTCATCCCATTTAACGTCTTTAGCGTTCATAGCAGCATTTGCATTAACGCCACCTAGCGCTAGCATACCAGCGCCTACCGCACTAATCTTAACAAAATCCCTTCTAGATAGATTTTGATTTTTCATTATATCCTCCTATGAATATGGTTTGAGATATTGTTTAAATTAATTATATCAAATGGCTTAAGTTCTATCCTGAAATAACAAACTATGCTAAAAAATAAAAATATTTTATATTTATTAAGCGTTAAAAATACAATCAATATCGTCATTTTTGAGTTTTATTTATGAATTTAAATATCAAATAACACTCTCGTCTTTCTTATTTTTTGTCCAAATTTTATTTATTTTCTTAAAATATTATTAAAATGAATAACTAGATTTAAGTTTTAAAAATAAATTATTTAATATTTTTAAAATTTGCCTGACATTACTTTTAATAAATCAAATTTGGCTATAATTTTTCAAATTTTATAAGGAGAACAGATGCCTTTCGTAAATATCAAAGTTTCAGCACCTGAGCCTACCAAGGATCAAAAAAAGCAAATTATCGCCGAAGTTACGGACACTCTAGTAAGAACGCTGGGTAAAGACCCTGCTGCGGTGCTTGTGATGATAGAAACACTTGAAGCAGAAAGTATCGGCAAAAGCGGACTTAGTTTAGAGGATTTAAGGAGTAAAAAATGAGTTGCAAGAAAAAAGAAGCTTGCGAAGTAAAGAGTGAATTTAGCAAAGAGGATATAGAGCGCAAAGTAACGCTTGCAACAGGCGATAAAGCGCCAAATTTCAGCCTTGAAAATCAAGATGGAGTAAGTGTGAATTTAAAAGACTTCATCGGTAAAAACGTCGTGCTTTATTTTTATCCGAAGGACAATACGCCCGGATGCACCACCGAAGCTTGCGAATTTAGCGCGTTTTACGATGATTTTATCGCTCAAGATACGGTCATAATCGGAATAAGTCCCGATAGCGTAAAAAGCCATGCGGGCTTCATACAAAAACAAAATTTAAAGCATATTTTACTCAGTGACGAGAACAAAGAAGTAGCTAAAGCCTACGGGGTTTGGCAAGTTCGCAAAAACTACGGCAAAGAGTATCTCGGTATCGTTAGAACAACATTTGTTGTAGGCAAAGACGGTAAAATTTTAAAAGTTTATAAAAGCGTAAAAGCCAAAGATCACGCAGCAAAAGTGCTTGCCGATTTAAGTAAAAATATATAAAAATTTAGCTTACTTGAAAGAATTTTAGATATTTTCTGAAATTTTAAAAGAAATCTATAATTTAGCTTCAACAATCAAGCCAAAAAGCTATTTTGTTCTGGAGGGGTTTCAATCTCTCCAGAATAGCTATTTTGTATTAAATTTTATATATCATACAAAACGTAATTTAAAAAAGCGCAAGTATAAAACACAGATATTTTAACAAAAATCAATCCTTTGCAAAAACGACTTTAAGTCCAAAGCCAACTAGCAAAGCGCCCATAAATCGCTCTATGGCTTTTTTAAATTTATAAAATTTGCTTACTAAAATTTCGGTCGAAAACAAGCAACCAACCGCCACAAACCAAACCAAATGCACTAAAGATATCAAAGCCCCAAAGCTAAGCTGCACCCAGATAGGGGTATTTGCAGTGATAAGCTGAGTGAAAATGCTAAAAAATAAAATAGTCGTTTTGGGATTTAAGACATTGGAAGCAAAGCCCATTTTAAAAGCCTCAAACGCGGAAAATTTCTCATTTTCTACACAGCCTGCATCAATATCAACAAGAGATTTAGAAGTAAAAGTTTTATAGCCGATATAGATAAGATATGCGGCACCCAAATATTTAATGATAGAAAAAAGCGTGATAGACTGGGATATAATGAGAGCAAGCCCCGCGATAAAGTATCCTACGTGAACCCAGATCGAAGTAGCTATGCCAAAAGCCGAGTAAATCCCAGCCTTTCTTCCGTGCATGATAGAATTTCTAACCGTTATTACAAAATCAGGTCCGGGGCTAACGGTGATGACAAAAATTATAAATATAAGCGCTGAAAACTGGCTTGCATAACTAAAAATATCCATAAATTTTACTCCTTTACCACTTCAAATTCGAATAAAATATTACAAAAAAATTATGAAATATTATATAAAGGCATAAAATTAAATTTCTGCTGAAAGATTTGTTTTTATTAATGTTTTATATTTGTATCGGAAAGTTTGTGTATATTGAAGATGGTGCGGATGAAAGGACTTGAACCTTCACGCCGTGAGGCACCAGATCCTAAGTCTGGCGTGTCTGCCAATTTCACCACATCCGCACGTGTATAAATAATGGAAGTTTATCTAAAAAATATTAAATAAACCAAATGGTACGCCCAAGAGGATTCGAACCTCTGGCCTACGGCTTAGAAGGCCGTTGCTCTATCCAGCTGAGCTATGAGCGCATAACAACAAAGTGGCGCGCCCGATAGGAGTCGAACCCATAACCTACAGATCCGAAGTCTGTCGCTCTATCCAATTGAGCTACGAGCGCCAAAGTGGGGTGAGTGATGGGAATTGAACCCACGACCCTCAGGACCACAATCTGATGCTCTAACCGACTGAGCTACACTCACCACATAGATGGTCGGGGTGAAAGGATTCGAACCTTCGGCCCCTTGGTCCCAAACCAAGTGCGCTAACCAGCCTGCGCTACACCCCGAAGTATGTGTGCCCTACTTCATTGAAAAAGCGCATTTTAACCAAAATTCGGCTCAATGTCAATAAATTTTAGATTAAAATTTATTTTTTAGCCATATATCTTAATTTAACTCTTAAAAACAACCAAATTTAACTAAATTAGCAAAAATTTACATATCAAATTCTAAGTTTTACGAGCTCATCTTTGACGCTCTTTTGCACCCGAAAACTATCTCTTATCTTTGAAATAGTTTTGTTTTGCACAAATTTGTCAAGCCTTTTACTCTCAAGTAAATTTAAAACAGGCTCTTTAAATTTGATAAAAATTTCAGCCAAAGCCCACGACATAGCCATTTTGACATAGTATCTCTCGTCTTTTTCGTTTATGCAAATTTCAAAAAATTTATTAAGTTCAAATGCCTCTAAATTCCTCATAAAATAGACATAGAAAAAGCGCTTTTCATACTCCAAATTTGAGCTAAGACACTGCGAAAGAAGCAAATTTACAAATCTACTACCTTTAAATTTTATCGCGTCAAACTGATCGCAGATCGCCCAATTTGGCATAGTTTTTACAAATTCGCTTGCAAGAGCAAATTTACTCTCGTCATCTTTTAGATTGATGATTAAAAACGCTTTTATCGCAAATTCCTCATGAAAAGCAGGCTTAAAAAGACGAATTTCTTCTACGTCTAACTTGAGTGAAAAATCTTTGGCTATCTTTTTAAGCATAGGCGTTCTCACACCCAAAATTTCAGGCTGAGATATTAATTTTTGCGAAAAAATCCTAATTTTTTCTTCCTTATGAGTTTGTAAAATTTCAAATAAACTATCCTTAAACTCCACCGCTATCCTTTTTGAGCAATTTTTTAAGCTTAAAATACATATAAATCAAAAAACATCCCGCCGTAAAATAGACGTTGAAAAACATGCCGATCCAAATATCTACAAGCACCCCTTGTAGCACATAAACTACGAACGAAAATATGCAAATTTGAAGCACGATCAGTCGCATAGCGTTTAGCACAAACGCCATTGTAGGTTTTTTTATCGCTTGCAGGGCGCTGCCTGAGATATTTATGACTCCGTATCCGAAAAATGCGAAAGAATTTATAAGAAGGTAGCTTTGTCCCGCACTTAAAACCTCGGCATTTGTATCAAAAAGCGAGATGATATAAGTGCCGCAAAACACGCAAAAAGCGCAGGCAAACAAACAAAAATAAAGTAAAATTTTAAGCGCGCATTTATAGCACTCTATCACACGCTCATACTCTTTAGCGCCGAAATTTCGAGATATGATGCTAAGAACGGCGGCGGCTATACCGATAGTAGGCAGGGCGACGATCTGCTCTATCCTAAGCGCGATACCATATCCTGCAACCGCGTTTGTGCCGTAATGGCTTATAAATTTTAGCAGTATCAGTCCGCCAAGCGACATGGAAAGATAGTTTAAGCATGCAGGCACGGCTTGCCTTAAAATCTTAGAGTAAATTCGCCAGTCGGGCAAAAACATAGCCGGATTTTGAAAATCAATCATGCCCGTTTCGCGAACTTTTTTAGACAGATAAAGAGTGCCTAAAAACTGCACGCTTGCCGTCGCAAAGGCTATCCCACCCACTCCAAGATCAAAAATATATACATAGACATAGCAAAAAAGAGCATTGATAAAAAGCCCCACAAACAGCCAATTTCTAAGCGTTTTTGTATCCCCAAGCGCGACTAAAACGCCGTTTAATCCCTTAATAGCCAAGAAAAACGGCGAAGCTAGAAAAATCACTCTTATATACTCAAGCGCTTCGCTTAAAAACTCATCGTTTGCACCTAAGAAAATTAGCAATCTAGGCGTGATAAGATAGCCTAAAATTCCCATTGAAATAGCAAAAAGAAGCACGAAAACAACGCCCTTTTGAGCGTAAATTTTAGCTAAAAATTCCCTTCTTTGCCCAAGTGAATTACCAATCAGCGCAGTAAGAGCCGAGCCAAATCCAAGCCCGATACCGACGACGCTAAGATAAAGCAAAAAGCTCATCGACATGCCCGCAACCGCAGTCGTTGAGATCGTAGAAGCAAAGTAAGTTCCCGTAACGTTATAAAGAGTGTTAAACATCATGGCAAGCCCGGCAGGCGTAGCTATAGCGATGATAAGCGGACGAATCGGGTCTTTTACGAGGTTCAAATTTTGCCTTTTTGCTTAGTTGCGGACAAATTTTAGCAAATTTATTCAGACCATAGGGTTAAATTTCTAAATTTATATAGGTCTTTTGATTAAAAACGAATTTAATCGAAGCCTGTATGACTTTATAAATTCCACAAATAATGCGTTATAAAGATTTCATTTTTAGCTATTTGCAATTTATCGGTAAGCAAGCTACTCTGCAAAAAATCATTGCGAAAAACTAGCGAATTTACGATTATAAAGATCAAGTCTTACTCATAAGGCAAATAGTTTAAATTTGATGACAATACAGCTTTAAGCCGTGCGGATGTAGGTTTCTAAGCGCTATACCACTATAAGATAAAGGCGGATTTGTATTTTATAGATTTCAAATTTGTCGCACGCATAAAAGCGAGCGAGCAAAATTTGATTTTTAAATTTTAGGCTTTACTTTCGTCTTCAAGTCGTTTTGCTTTTTTGCGAGCATAGATATTTAAAAGCTCGACCGCAAGCGAAAATCCCATCGCAAAGTAGATATAAGCCTTAGGCACGTGCAAGCCAAGTCCTTCGCCCACAAGAGCAAATCCGATCAGGATAAGGAAGGCAAGAGCGAGAATTTTGATCGTAGGGTTGTTGTCCACGAAATTTGATATCGATTTTGAAGCAAACATCATCACGCCAACCGCGATGATAACAGCTAAAATCATAATCTCAATATGGTCTGCCATACCAACCGCCGTTATAACGCTATCAAGCGAAAAGACTATATCAAGGATAGCGATTTCAGTGATGATAACTAAGAAATTTGCCTTTTTCGCCGTCTCTTTGTGCGATTCGCCGTGCTCGCCGGTTACGTTTGAGTGTATCTCAAGAGTGGATTTTGCAATGAGGAAAAGTCCTCCTAAAATAAGCACCAAATCACGCCCCGTAATCGTAAAATCAAATACGCTAAAAAGCGGTTTTGTAAGCTTCATGATCCAAAATAGCGAAAGCAACAACAATATACGAGTAATCATCGCAAAACTTAGCCCCATCAGTCTAGCCTTATCGCGCTGATGAGGAGGGAGCTTGCCGACTAAAATCGCTATAAATATGATGTTATCGATACCCAAAACTATCTCAAGTCCGGTAAGCGTAACTAGCGATAGCCAAGCTTCAGGAGAGCTGATCCATTCAAACATTCCGATATATCCTTTGTAGAAATTTAAATTTGATTATATGTAAAATTTGGTTTAAACTTTATGAAATTTTATTATTAAATCAAAGCGCCTTAATATCTCTCACAAGAGCTTCCACATCCTCTTTTGAGCTGGACCAGCTTGTGCATACTCTGATAAAATTTCCCCCGTCTTTCGTCTTGTAAAAATTTGCAAACAGATATTTTTTACTCAGCTTTTCAAGCTGCACATCGGTTAGGACAAAAAACTGCTGATTTGTATAAGAATTCGCCTGAGCCTTTATGCCTTTTGCCTCAAAAGCTTCTCTTATCTTAAGTGCGTAAGAGACTGCATTTTTGCAAATTTCAAAGTATAAATTATCACTAAAAAGTACGTCAAACTGAAGCCCAAGCATCCTTCCTTTGGCTAAAAGCGCTCCTCGCTGCTTCATAATATGCCTAAAATCTCTTTTAAGAGCGTCATTTGTGATGACAACAGCTTCGCCAAACATCGCTCCGCACTTCGTGCCTCCTATATAAAAAACATCGCTAAGTGTTGCGACATCGTTTAAATTTAGATCGCAATGCTTGCTAGTAAGTGCATACCCAAGACGCGCGCCATCTACAAAAAGAGGTAAATTTCTTTGCTTGCAAACCTTACTTAGCTCGCTAAGCTCCGCCTTAGAATAAAGCGTGCCGCTTTCTGTAGGAAGAGAGATATAAACCATCCCAGGAGCTACGGTGTGACATCTTACGGGATCGTTTTCATAAAGCTCGCAATACTCCTCAACCTGAGCGGCACTTATCTTGCCGTCTATTGAAGGCAGGATCAAAACCTTATGCCCGCCGGCTTCTATCGCTCCCGTTTCGTGTACGGCGATGTGTCCGCTATCAGGAGAGAGCACGCCTTGATGAGGTCGCAATATAGAAGCTATAACGACTGAATTAGTCTGTGTGCCGCCTACTAAAAAATGCACATCCGCATTAGGCGTACCGCAAGCTGCTCTTATCTTGTCCGCTGCGCTTTTGCAGTATCTATCATCGCCGTATCCCAGAGTTTGATCATCGTTGGTTAAAGCAAATTTTTCAAGTATTTTTGGATGAACTCCGCTTGCATAATCGCACTGAAAATGTATCATATTTCCTCTTTGTTATTTTATTCAAGCCCGAATTATACAACAAAATTATTTTTAAGGCTTCGAATTTAATTAATCAAATTAAATTTTTTGACATTTATTTAATTCTCATTAAGCTTTTTTTATTAATTCATTAACTAAAATAACAACGATTATTAAAATCTATACTAAGGCAAAAAAAAAAAAAATGAAAGTATCTATGGCTTTATCTATTTTACTGGTTTGTCCGATTATATTATCGGCAAATAACGATCAAAATTCGCCGGTAAATTTAAAAACATCCAAGATTGAAGAGGTGGCTGATTTAGATATCACCGAAAAAACCGGCTCATACACAACATCCCAAATGACTACCGCAACAGGACTTGAGTTATCCATAAGACAAACCCCTCAATCGGTAAGCGTAGTAAGCAATAAGCTTATAAAAGATTTGGCTTTAAACGAAGTAAGCGATGCTCTTGGATACTCAACGGGAGTTTATGTAAATTCCGAACTGGGCAGAAAAAACATGCAAATTCGAGGCTTTAATATAGACAATGTTCAAGAAGACGGAGTCGCATCTTCAGTCGCAACTTCACTCCAAGGAGATCTTGGTTACTCAAAAGAGATGAGTTCTCTTATATTTTACGACAGAATCGAGGTTTTAAGGGGCGTAGCGGGTCTTACTCAATCAAATTCGGAGCCAAGCGGAACTATAAATCTAATACGCAAAAAACCTACGAAAGAATTTCAGGCATCAGGCAGCTTAAGCGCTGCAAGCTGGAGTAACTATGGAGGAAATTTCGATATTTCGGACAGCCTAAATTCAAGCAAGACTATAAGGGCTAGATTTATAGGAAGTTTAAACAAAACAGGATCTTTTAAAGATACTATCTCGGGCTCGGGACAAAAAGAGGCTGCGGGAGTAATGCTTGGCTTTGATATAGGCGACAATAGCGTATTAAATGCCGGCACTATATATCAAAAAACAACCGGAGTGTATGACGTTTATGGAATTCCTTCAGTTGACAGCAACGGAAATTTATTAAATTTAGACAGAAAATCTTATTTTGGAGCCGATTGGAGCCAAGACAAATATCAAAAAATAAATACTTTTGCGGATTTAACTCATTTTTTTAGTGACGATTGGAGCTTATCCGGCAAGATTAATTACACCAAAAGCGAGGGAAATTTTAAATTCGGACAACTTTGGGGAGTTAATCCTTACGGCCAAAGAACTCACTTTATAAGAAGGCAAAAATTTGAAAATTCGGGCGATGAAATAAATTTCAAATTAGATTTGGTCGGAAAATACGAACTACTAAATCAAAATCACGATTTTTTTACAAATGCGGGAATTTCAAAAGAGAAATTTACCACACAAAGCAAATGGGGTAGAAATTTGCAAGGATATTCGATATATGACTTTGACGCAAAGAGCATACCTGAACCAAATTGGGATTTAAACTCAAATTTAATCCTTAACAACAAAAGCCTCACAACCATATATCAGCAGTCCGTAACAAGCGGAACAAGGATCAATTTTACGGATAATTTACATCTGCTAGCAGGTGTTAGATTTAGCAGAGTTAAAAGAGAAAGCGCAAGCGAAAATTTATTAATAAATATTTCTACGAATAACCAAATAATGACCAAGAGTAAATTTACTCCTTATGCAGGTCTTACTTGGGATTTTGCTCAAAACCACTCTTTTTATATAAGCTGCGCAGAGATATTTAAGCCTCAACCCGTAAAATCAAAAGACGGTAATTATATAGAGCCTTTAGTAGGTTCAAGCTACGAAACTGGTATAAAATCGGAATTTTTTGACAAACGCTTAAATACGGCTATCGCTCTCTTTCGCATAGAGCAAGAAAATAGAGCCACATCTGATATAGCGGATCCGACATCGTTTTTTGCCGACGGAAGAGTAAGAAGCGAAGGATTAGACATTGAAATTTCAGGCGAAATTTCAAAAAATTGGCAAATTTTTGCAGGATACACTTTAAATAAAAGTAAATATGTAAAATCCGAAATCACGAGCAGAGATACCGATACCACAAAAGGAGCGCTTGCGAATGCATATACGCCAAGACATGTATTTAGGTTGTATACGAGCTATCAGGTGCCGACATTTGAGGCTCTTAGAGTATCTACAGGAGTTAGATATCAGTCAAAAACAAGCTCAAAATACAAAAAGACGCTTGCACTTACTCCACCTGATCAAGAAGCTTATGCCCTTTGGGATGCAAACATAAACTATAAGATTAATAAAAATTTCGATATAGGATTTAACGTCAAAAATATAACCGATAAAAGATACTTTTTAAATACAAGCACAAGAGTTGCGGGAGGAAGAAATTATTACGGAGATCCAAGAAATTTCACACTAACTATCAACTATACTTATTAAATTTAAATTTTCAGGTCTATCTTAATAGTCCTGAAAATAAAAAACCGCTTTAAATCTTACATAAAATAATTGTCTATTAAGAAGTGTAATGCTACAATTTGTGGTTTTGTTTTTGAGATTTTATAAGAAATTTGGTGACCCATACGAGACTCGAACTCGTGTTACCGCCGTGAAAGGGCGATGTCCTAACCGCTAGACGAATGGGCCACTGAATTGCGGAAATGTGATTTTATCTCAACAATATTTAAAAATAGCTTAATAAAAAGTGAGTAAATGTATAAAATATTAAAAAATTTGTTTTTTGTGGCGATAGTTTTTTTGATTTCGGGTTGCGCTTCGCTTAAAACTCCTAAAATTTCAAACAGCTTTCAAATCACGATACTTTCGCCGGCTATTAAAATAAACGACGTAGGGTTTTTGCATAAGAGTAAAAATTCCATAAATTTGCAAATTTATAGCTCGGGTATAAATACGCTAAATATCAAAATTAACGATAAAATTTGCACAAATCAAGTGTGTTACGAAAAACTGGAATTCAATAAAAAATTCTTAGGAAACGAACACTACGAGGAACTTTTTAGCGAAATTTTGCAAAGAAAGCCGATATACAACCAAGCGAATTTAGAAACAAATTCGTGCGGATTCAAACAAGATATAAGCAAATATTCATTAAAATACGAAGTTTGCCATGAAAAAACAAGTTTTCAGGACACAAAAAATCGTATAAAAATAATAATTAAAGAGCTTAAATGAAATATATCGGAGCGCACGTAAGCGCAAGCGGAGGCGTAGAAAATGCGCCTTTAAATGCGATGAAAATCGGCGCAAACGCATTTGCATTGTTTGTTAAAAATCAACGCCAGTGGAGTGCAAAGCCACTAAGCAAGGAAAATATTAGTCAATTTAAAGAAAATTTGCGCCTTGCAAACATAAGCCCCAAGCACGTCTTACCGCATAATAGCTACTTAATAAATTTAGGCCATTTTGACGATGAAAAACGCCAAATTTCAATAGACGCTTTTTTAGACGAAGTCGCGCGCGTAGAACAACTCGGGCTTGAGCTTATAAATTTTCATCCGGGCTCACACTTAAAAGAAATTTCAACCGAGGCTTGCTTGGACAACATCGCAAATTCTATAAATTTCATCCTTGAAAATAGCCAAAACGTAAAACTTGTCATCGAAAACACGGCAGGTCAAGGAAGCAACCTCGGCTTTAAATTCGAACACCTCGCATACCTCATCAACAAATGCAACGACAAATCCCGCATAGGCGTTTGTCTTGATACATGCCATACGTTTGCCGCGGGTTATGACATAAAAGAAAACTACGATAAAACCATGAAAGAATTTGACGATATAGTAGGTTTTAAATATCTTTGCGCGATGCACTTAAACGACACCAAATTCGGTCTTGGATCAAAAAAAGATAGGCACGAGAGTCTAGGCAAAGGGTGTTTGGGCTCTAAGACTTTTGAAAACATAATAAAAGATAAAAGAACTGATGAAATTCCCCTGGTACTTGAGACTATTGACGATAGTATTTGGGCGGATGAAATTAAATTTTTAAGAAATTTTACAAATTAGGAGGTAATTTATGAAAAAATATCTGATCGGCTCTTTGGTAGCCTGCACTTTTTTAAGCAGTGCGGGATTTAAAATTTCAGAACAAAGCAATGACGGAACGGCTCTTTTAAACTCAAACGTCGCCACAAGCTTTGGTCCTGACGTATCTTATTACAACCCTGCAAACATGATGTTTTTAGATGATTCTAGGCACTATTTTGAAAACTCGTTTTCGTATTTGCACCTTAACAAAATAAAATTTACCGATAAAAGCGGTCAAAAATACGAATCAAAAGCGGCAAGAGCTTTTGTTCCGACATTTCACTTCGTATCGCCTGAATACTACGCAAACTGGAGATTTGGTCTTTCTTTATTTGCTCCTGCAGGAATTGCCATGAGATGGGATCATCCTGCCGCCAAAGCAACCGCACAAAAATTTCAGCTAAAAGTTTTTGAAGTAAATCCAACCGCAGCTTATAGGATAACTGACGATCTTGCCATAGGCTTTGGTTTAAGAGCGCTTTATTCTCAAGGTAGCGCTTCAAGCGAAGCTATGACTCGATTTGGAGCAACAAGTCGTACGTTAAAAGGCGACGGTATAAATTTCGGCTACAACGTAGCGCTTACCTATAAACCTACCGAAAATTTCAGCCTAGCTGCGACTTACCGCTCAAAAGTAATGATGAAACTAAAAGGAGATGCAAACATAAAAGGTCCTTTTCCGGCGAGTAATTACGATGGTCCTGCAAGAGTAGAGGTTCCTATGCCTGCCGCTCTTGTTTTAGCCACTTCATACAAATTTAAAGACACGACGTTTATGTTTGCATATGAGAGAACCTACTGGTCGGCATGGAAAGAACTTGACTTTGAATATGATAATGCAACAGATAGCAATAAAGGGAATGACTTATTTAAAGCATACGACAAAGCCCACCCAAGAGACTGGAAAGATACCAACTCATATCGCTTGGGTGTAGCTCATGATGCTACAAACAAACTAAGAGTAATGGCAGGCTTTATGTATGACGAGGCGGCTTCTCGTGCCGATAAAACAGGATTTGAGCTACCTGATACTAAATCATATGTCTATTCCGCAGGTTTTAACTACAAATTTAGCGACGACTTGGAATTCGGACTTGCTTATATGTACCAAGACAGAAAGGCTAGAGAGGTTACTAGGGCTATAGATTTTTATCCGAACGGGAAATTTGAAAAAGCAAACGCCCAAATCGTAAATCTAGGTGTGAAATATAAATTTTAAGGCACAAGATGAGTTACATTTATCAAAATTTCTACGAGATGTTTAATGCCTCTTATGATAAGGGCAAAAAGAGCATAGCCATATACGGCGAAGGATATAAAAGAAGCTACGGCGAGCTAAAATTCGAGATAGATGCCGTAGCGGCATATCTGCAAAGCTCAGGCGTAGGTTTTGGCGACAAAGTGGCGATGATAGTTTCAAATTCGGAAGAATTCATCACATCTTACTTTGCTATTTCGGCTATCGGAGCGGTAGCCGTGCCTATCAACACCTTCTTAAAATACGAGGAATTTGAATACATACTAAACGACTGTTCGGCTAAAATTCTCTTTGCCGCGGCAAATTTGGCCAAAGAGATCAAAGGACTTGAAAACAAAACAAACATCAAAAAGATAATCTGGATAGGCGATTTTGAAAATTTAAACGAAACAAACATCAGCTTCAATCAAGCCAGAATGTGCAAGATAGAGCTAAATTTGACCAAGCAACCGACTCTTGACGATCTGGCTCACATTATCTATACCTCAGGCACGACCGGCAAGCCAAAGGGTGCGATGCTAAGCTACCGTAACGTTTTTTCAAACATCATGGGAGCGATGGAGCTTTTTTATATCGGTAAAAAAGATAGATTTATGGTCTTTTTACCGATGTTTCACAGCTTTACGCTTACGGTCATGATACTACTTCCGATATTTTCGGCAAGCTCGATGATACTCGTTAAATCGGTCTTTCCTTTTTCAAACGTGCTTAAGCAAACTCTGCTTAAAAGAGCTACGATATTTCTTGGCGTGCCGGCTATTTACACGGCTATCGGCAAAGCGAAAATTCCATGGTATTTTAAGTGGTTTAACTGCGTAAGGCTCTTTATAAGCGGCGCAGCACCTTTAGCGGAACAGACGATAATCGACTTTAAAAAGAAATTTCCGCGCGCAAAACTTCTTGAAGGCTACGGTCTTAGCGAGTGTTCGCCTGCGGTCGCGATAAATCCAAGTAATAGACAAAAGATAGCAAGCGTTGGGCTTCCGCTACCGGGATATGAGATAAAAATCGTAAATGACGAGATGATGGAAGTGCCTGTAGGCGAAGTGGGCGAGATCATCGTAAAGGGTGATTGCGTCATGCAAGGCTACTTAAATATGCCTGACGCAACGGACGAGACGATAATGAACGGCTGGCTAAGGACGGGCGATCTTGGTAAAGTCGATGAAGACGGATATCTATTTATCGTGGATCGAAAAAAGGATTTAATCATTTCAAAAGGCATTAACGTATATCCAAGAGAGATAGAAGAAGTTCTGTTTAAGATCGAAACCATCGAGGCTGCGGCGGTAGTAGGCATACGCGATGCGCACGCGGACGAAGAGGTCGTGGCGTTTATACAGTTTAAAGACGATATGAGCACGGATGAAAAAACCATAAGAGCTCATCTTAAAAAGCATTTGGCTAATTTTAAAATTCCAAAACATATACATTTCGTAAAAGAACTGCCTAAAAACGCTACGGGCAAGGTTTTAAAACGAGTTTTAAAAGATCAAATCGCAAAGGGCGAACTAAGTGAAATATCTTCTTGAATTTATCGGCTCAAACGCCAAAGACTCAAATTTAAGCGCGCTCATAAACTGCAATGAAAACGAGGCTAAAATTCTTCAATTTCTAAGCAAGGCCTACATAGACGGTAGCGCTCAAAACAGCGTTTATGACGTGCTTAAAGCTATATTTGGCGACGAGAGCGGATATAAATTCCTAAATCATTTAGAAGATATCAGATCACTTATTGATAACGGCTGGATAAATCAAAGCTTTAGTATATTTAAAACTGCCGAAACCAAACCCAACCAATCAAATTTACTAACGCTTTTGCATGTAGAAATTTCACTCTCTGCGGCGTTTTTAAAGATTTTAGAAAACGGTGATGTTAGTATTAAAATGCCCCAAATAACCGCATACGATGATCACTTAGAATACCTAAAAGATCAATTTTTACGTATCGAGCTTTATGCAAGACTTGCTCTTTTTGATCCAAATAGTACAAATGAGGCTAAAAATAGGCTTCAAAAAGAGATTCAAACTCTTGGCGAAACGATAAAAAAACGCCTAAATTTAAGCAAAATCGCCCTTGTCGTAGAGCAAATTTTTAAAGAAAATTCGCTTGATGAAAATGAGCAAATTATCTTTTTAACTCTTTTAAAAGAAGAATATGCCGGCGAATTTGACGGAATGCGAGATCTAAATGCTCTTGTGGGAATTCTAGGCGGAGATGAGTTTCAAAGAGCCAAAAACAGATCGCTGCTTGATGAGGGCTCAAAGCTGATTGAGAGCGGGTTGGTTGATTATGACGAGGTTTTAAGCGCGCTTGGAAACATAACGCGAAGCTTTTTCATAAATGATGATATTTTGCAACGCATAATGCATCCTAAAAACGAGAAAAAAAGCAAAAAACTTGAGCTTGCCAGCATAGTCAAAGAACAAGATATTTTTGAGCTAATCGAGCCTACCTCAACCATCGAAGATGTAGTTTTAAACGACAAGACAAAAGAGCTAATGGATGCGATTTTAAAGCAAGTTGATAAAAAAGTCTTAACGCGTCTTTCAAGCTGGGGGATCAAATCTCGCCGCGCCATAGACGTTAAGATCATCTTTTACGGAGCTGCGGGAACCGGCAAAACGATGAGCGCCATAGGGCTTGCAAAGAGTCTTAAAAAGATGGTTTTAAGCTTTGACTGCTCTAAAATTTTAAGCAAATACGTGGGTGAAAGCGAACAAAACGTTCGTAAAATTTTTGATACGTATAAGGAAATTTGCACTAAGAGCAAGAGCCAGCCAGTGCTGCTTCTAAACGAGGCTGATCAGTTCTTAAGCACAAGGACGGAGAGTTCAAGCGGAGCTGATAAGATGCACAATCAAATGCAAAATATATTTTTAGAGCAGATTGAAAAATTTGAAGGCGTTTTGATAGCCACGACAAATTTCTTACAGAGCCTTGATAGTGCGTTTTCAAGAAGATTTGACTATAAAATAGAGTTTAAAAAGCCAGATTTTGCGGCACGCCTTGCAATTTGGCGAAAAGTAATGCCTGAAAATGCGAGCTTTGAAGATGGATTTGACATCAAAGAACTTGCCAAATTTGACTTAAGCGGCGCGCAAATCATGCTTGTGCTTAAAAACACGGCTCTTAAAGTTGCCATTAGAGATGATGGAATTTTTACTCTTAAGGATTTTGAAAACGAGATAAAACGCGAAATTTCAAGCGCCTTTGACGAAGAGAAAAAAGTAGGGTTTTAAACTAATATTTTCAAATACAAAAAAATAAAATCAAGCAAAATTCGCTTGATTTTATGTAGTTTTATTAAACTGCAGCTTTTGGCGAGATGACTGAGTTATCAAAATTTGGCTCAGTGTTTTCTTCCATTATGCGTAGTTTTTTGCTTCGTTTTATCTTTGCATCATCTTTAAATATCGCCCTTACCTTATCCATGCCAGCATAAAAATCACGCATCAAAACAAGGCAGATATACTTACCAAAAAACGTAGGTTTAATCACTCCGTTTTCTTCATAGATAGCATTTACAAGCTTAAGCAAATTTAGCTCGACAAAGAGCTCTTTATGGATGTTTGCACGGTTAAATTCATTGTATTTAGCTATATCGACTCCACCATCAAAAAGCTCAGTTAAGAATATGTATTTAAGGCGATCTTTTTTAGTAAAGCTGCATTTTGCGATGACCGGGCTTTCGTGGTTTTTAACCATTCTGCCGTAATCAAGCAGGTTAAATGCGTTTATGAGAAGTTCTCCGTTTAAGAAGCTAAACGCACCGCTTCCGACCCCAAGATATTCATGGTGGCTTCCTACGTATTCATCGCGTAAATTTGCATTATCGCGACCAAACGCCCAAGCGTTGCTTTGGTGATAATCACTGAAATTTTCACAAATTAGCTCATAAAACTCGCGCTCGTTATCGCTATCATCCACGCCAAGAGATCTGGCTATCGCATCGCGAGTAAGGGGTGATTTCATAAGCGGATAGAACGTTATCTGCTCAGGAGCGATTGATTTTGCGATTTTTATATCCGTTAAAAGCTGCTCTTTGGTTTGATTTGGAAGATTAAAGATAAGATCAAGGCTTATAGTAGGCAACACTCCCATAGCCTTTTTTAGCTTTTCTTGCAACACTTCGCTTGAGCCAAAGCGATCATATCTGGCTACTTTTTTTAAGATGTCATCGCTAAAGCTTTGCACGCCTACGCTTAGACGATCGATCAGTCCTTGAAACCTCTTTAAATTTTCAGGCTCTATGTGATTTGGATCGCTCTCGCAGGATATGTCTTTGATATCAAAGAGTTCTTTTGCAAGCACAAGCGTCTTTTCAAGCTCAGGTTCATTTATAAGTGTGGTTCCGCCACCGACATACATCGACGTGAAGTTAAATCCCGCCTCTTTAACCTGTCTCATCTCTTCGCGTAAATTTGCAAAATAATGCACCGCAAGCTCTTTTTCGTAGTGATATTTATGAAATGAGCAGTAAGGGCAAAAAGTGTGACAAAACGGCACGTGCGCATATAGCATATATTCGGTATCGGGCTTTGGAATTTTGTTAAATTTGTTATCCAAAATGTTTATATTTAGTCCGTTATAAAGTGACTTTTGCATAGAATTATGAGCATAATTAACTGCAAATTTCTCTATAATATTCTTAAAACCCATAATTAATTATCCTAACTAAAATATTTTTTAAACTTTAAATAGTAGCTAAAATTTTATTAAATTCTTCTTTTTATTTATGACGTTGATCTATAAACCAACCGCCAAATGCTAATTTTAGATATATAAAATCAAATTTCAATACATCTTGTATTGGCGGATTATTTTATAAAAAAGCTATAAATTTCAAGCTTTATAATTTAATTTAGAGCTAAAATAAAAGTCAAATTTGCTCTAAAAGCTTTTACAGTACGGATAAAATTTGATCTTATAAAACCTACTTCAAAATAGCCACTTACGATATTTTACTTTACTATAAATTCATTTTTTATAGATAGCTCAGGCTTAAAATCGCTCTTTATATTTAACTCTTCCGTTTTAAGCAAAAAATTATTTTAAATTTTTAAAACTAATTGGAAGCTCTAAGTTTAAGCCCTTAACTATCCTTATACACTCTTGCAGATCGTCAATCGACTTGCCGGTTACTCTTACCTCTTCACCTCTTATTGCGGCGCTTACTTTTAGTTTGGTGTCTTTTATTGCTTTTGTGATCTTTTTTGCGTTATCGCTATCAAGTGTGTCGTTTAATTTAAGCGTAGCTTTTATATTGCCTCCGCTTGCGCTTTCTCGTTTGGTTTCGCTAACCGCTACAGGCGGTATATTGCGCTTGATGAGCTTTGAGATGACGATATCTTTTAAAGCGTCGATTTTATTATCGCTTGAGCTAAGAAGAGTGATAAATTTGTCCTTTTCGTTTAGCTCTATTTCAGCGGCGATACCTTTAAAGTCATACCTTGCGGCAACTTCTTTTTTCGCTGTTTCAAGTGCGTTTTTTACCTCCATCAGATCAACTTGCGCACTTATATCAAAGCTATGTTCGCTAGCCATTTAACTCTCCTTTATAAAATCTTCTATATTTTTTACTATCAAATTTATGAGCTTCTCACGAGCCTCTTTGCTTGCCCATGCAACATGCGGAGTAATTATCAAATTTTCTTTGTTTTTGATATTTAAAAGCGGATGGTTTTGCCTCATCGGCTCACTTTCAAGCACATCTATGCAGGCTTTTAAATTTCGCTCATCTATCGCCTTAGCAAGTGCGGCTTCATCAACTATCCCACCACGTCCGAAATTCATAAGCACTGCGCCTTCTTTCATCAAATTTAGCTCTTTGGCAGAAATTAAATTTCGTGTTTTTTCATTAAGAGGGGCGTGTATGCTTATGATATCACAGCTCTTTAAAAGCTCATCTAAATTTTGCCTTTTAAACTCACCATTATCGTTTGCTCCGCTTGTTGAGTAGTAGCTCACGTTTGCGCCAAAAGCCACAGCTATCCTAGCCACGCTTCGTCCTATCTCACCAAGTCCTATGATACCGAAATTCTTACCGCTTATCTCGCCGATAGATCTATCTAAATTAGTAAAAATTTCGCTCTTTACCCACTCGCCGCTTTGCACATAATCATCATAAAATTTAATGCGATTTACTAACGCTAACAAACAAGCAAAAGTATGCTGCGCAACGCTGTTAGTCGAGTAGCCTGCGACGTTTTTAACGGCTATGTTTTTAGCTTTTGCATAGTCTAGATTGACATTATTCATACCTGTTGCACTTATGCAAATGAGCTTTAAATTTGTCGCGTCCATAACGTCACGGCCAATAATAACCTTGTTAGTTATCACGATATCAGCGCCCTTTAAACGCTCTACAGTCTCGCTTTTATCAGTCTTATCATAGCTTACAAACTCGCCGAATTTAGCAAAAACATCAAGGCTAACGTCGCTTCCTAAAGTTGAAGCGTCAAGGCAGACTATTTTCATGTTTAACCCTTTATGTAGTGTCCTACGAATTTAGAAGCGTTGTTTAAAATTTCTCCGCCTTTTCTATACCCGAGCGCGCAAGCCTCATAAGCAAAAAAGACTCCCGCCTGATAACTATCACCTCTTTCGTCTTTGTTAAATTCATAAAATTCTTGATATACAGCTCTGTTTTTATCGTATTCGCCATCACTGCTAACACTAACGCTTCCGTCAGCTTCTATAATGCTAACGTTTGCTCCTTCACGCCCAAATATAGGCTTTTTAACGCATTTTTTACTTACTAACGGTTTGTCTGAAGTCTCAAGCAAAAGCGGGTGATTTGGGTAAAGCTCCCAAAGAATTTTTAAAATGCCCTTGCTTTGAAACATAAGCGTATAAGCAGGATTTAAGATAATAGCTCTTTGATTTGCCATTATATTTTTAAGAATAAGTGCAAGCTCACCCTCCTGCACGGCGATATCCTCCCAAGGAATTAGCTTAAACCAGTATTCGTAATTTTCACCGCCCTTAAATATACCCTCTTCATCGTTAAATTCAACCTCATCAACATAAGCAAAATTCGTATGAAATCCGGCCTCTTTAGCGATATATTCAAGTATTTTTACGCTCTGTTCATCCTCAACACTGCCGGCAATAGAGCTAAATAGAATTTTCCAACCCTCATAAAGCTTGCTAAATTCGCTTGTATCCTCGCTAAGTGTTACAAGACGCTTGAAATTTTCTTTCAAAGCTTCGTAAAGATCGTTAAACTGCGAACTCTCATCCATACCGTTAAATTTCAAAATCGCCCACTGAATGATCGCGGTTTCAAAGATCACAGTCGGTGTATCGGCGTTAAATTCGATTAGTTTTATCGGCTTGCCGCCAAGTCCGCCCGCCAAGTCAAATCGCCCGTAAAGATGCCAGTGAACTTCGTTTTCCCAGCTTTCTTTTACAAGATCGACAAGATTAAAAGGTATGCCAACCTCGTGATAGAGGTTATTATCTATTATATGCTGCCCTGCGGTTACAAACATATCGTATAGCTCGTTTGCCGCCTCATAGTAGGCTTCAGCCTCCTGTTCGCTAACTTCCACAAGCTCATCCGCGATATAGGAGCTATCGTCACTATCTGTGTGCCAAGCAAAGCCGATATTTTCTAAAAATGCCTTATCTAAAGGCTTAACTTTTTTTAAATTTATCATCATCCACCTACTGATTGATTAGTCTTGCTTCCGCTACCGAAAAATCCACTCTTGCCGCCCGCAGGCTTGCTCGCCGAGCTTGTAGCCTTGGCTTTATTAAAGCTATCAACGCTTCTTGAGTAAGTTGAAGGATTTTTATAAGCGCTCTGGCGATGGTTTTGAAAAGCTTGATTGTTAAAAAGCTTATTTCCTATCCAGCTTCCTATCAAATACCCCGCAGCAGAAGCTAGTAATGTCTCGCCGAGACTAAGCCCACCGCTACTAAGCTGCGCATCAGGCTTTGTCAAATTTGAAGTGCCGTTATCGATCTTAGCGTTTTCTTCGGCGATTAGCTTATCCATCTCCTCTTTTGTTAGCACTCTTTCAGTGCCATCAAGCTGCTTTAACACGACTCTGGTTTCGCTGCTTGGATACTCTTCAAGCACCTTATAAGACCCTTTCGCCGTCTCTTCGATGATAACAAACGCTCCTTGCGCTTGAGTATCCTCGCGCACTACGCTTTGATCTTCTCCTCCTCCGCTACATCCGGCAAGTCCCGCCATAACTATCGCGCCAAATCCGCCAACAGCCGCATAAGTCGCTATTTTTTTGATTCTTTTCATATTTCACCTACTATCTGTTTTATTGATTTTTCGTTTCTTACCCATATCACGCCGTCTTTAAATTTGATAAATTTCGACTTGCCGATATTTTTAATGATCAATTTTTGTATCTTTTTTTTCTTTTTGTTTTTTGAATTTAATCCATTTAAAAACTCGCTCAAGCTAAGCCACTTTTTGATCTTGGTTTCGTCTTTTTCTTTGCTTTTAAATTCTCTATAAGCTTGAGTTTCATGAACCTCTTCGCCTTCGTCAAATTCCACATCGATCGGGCGGATATACTCGCCGTTTTGTCTTGCTAAAAGCGGACGCTCAAGCATTTGTAAAAAATATCTAAATTTCTCGTCGCGCTCTTTATAAATTTCAGATATTTCATCTTTGTTAGCGATTAAAATTTCCTCTTTTTGAGCGTGCAAACGATTCTTATCCTCTTGCAAATTTCTATTTTGCTCTTTTAGTTCCTCAAGCTGCATTAGTAGAAATTTGATAAATTCGCTTTTTTCTTCTGTCGTTTCATTAGAATTTTCACTAACATTTTTCGTAGATTTTTTAGCGCTTGGCTTGGCTGTTTTAGATTTTGTTTGTGGCTCGTTAGTGGATTTATCGTCTTCAATTAAAACGTATTTAACCCCATTTTCGTCGATTGATTTTAAACTTTTTCGTCTTATCCTGTTATAAATCGCCTCTTTTGTTATACCTAAAACTTCGGCGGCTTCGCTAACGGATAACTTACGCATAAATTTCCTTTTCTTTAAAAATGCAGATATTATGGCAAATTTAGGCTAATAAAGAAGTTAAACTAACTAACACGAGGTTAGTTAGTTTAATTTGGTTAGAGTTTTGACTCGTAGCGTCTAAGCATATAAAGACGTTTAAGCATTTTTTTACGAGCTGAAATTTTTTGCTTTTTGCGAATTTCAGTCATAGGCTCGAAAAATCTTCTTGCGCGAACTTCCGTTACGATAAGATTTCTATCCACTTGCTTTTTGAATTTCCTATACGCTTCGTCAAAAGACTCATTAGGATGCACCTTGATTCCCGGCACGACCCTCACCACCTTTCGATTAAAATAGAGTGCGATTATACTTAAATTTTCTTAAATTTCAAAATTTGAGCTAAATTCTACTATCGTTTAAATTTAGCTCGCATATCACCGTTTTACTTTACTATATGCTCGGCCGCTATCATAGCAGAAGTTATGCAATCAGGCACAGAGCAGCTTGTAAGCCTGCTATAGCCGTGAACTCCGCCCGTAGCTTCGCCAACCGCATATAAATTTTTAATAGGGCTGTCATCATAAACGCTAAGAACTTCAAAATTTAAATTCGTTCTAACACCGCCTTGAGTGTAGCTTATACCCGGCGCTCCCAAGATAGCGTAAAACGGCGCTTTTGCTATCGGCGCAACGCTCTTTTTGCTTAGATCTTTTTTAAAGTCGGTATCGGCTTTTTCGCTTATTAGCTTATTATATTTTTCTATTTCACTATTTAAAGTTTGCAAATTTAGCTTAAATTCCTGCGTAAGAGCCTCAAGCGTGTCAAATTTTTTAAGCTTTCCGCTAGTTATAAATCCTTCAAGACGCTTTGGATCGTGACTTGAATTAAAGCCGACACTATCAAAAATAATCACAGGAAAAAGTGTCGAATCGTTATTTTGCATATTTTCTAAGATATTGTTTGACAGAGTTTGTCTATCGCCGTCCTCGTTCATAAAACGTTTTGTGTTTTTGCCGTCTACTATGATAGAAAATATCAAATCCTCTGTAGGAATTCCAAACGAATATCTCGCGAGGCTAAGTTGTACGGGCGTAGCTCCGGCTTTTAGCATTATCTTAAGAGCTCCCGCCGTTGCGCCTGCATTTGAAGGGGTATTGGCCAAAGAGAGTCTTGGATTTTGGATAAATTTAAACTCCTTATCCGCAGAATATCCTCCGCTGGCAAAGATAACGGCTTTTTTAGCTTTATAGAATTTAACCTCTCCTGAAGTGTTTTGGGCATCATCGTTTTTGAGTTTTCTGTCAAATTTATAATCCTCTCTTACTTTTAGCCCGATAACTACGCCGTTTTGATCTTTGATTATCTCATCGGCTTTTACTCTTTTTAGAGTTTTTCCGCCTTTGCTTTCAAAGTGCGCATTAAGAGTTTGTATGCACGCTCCGCCGCCATCTAGGGTCTCTAGGCTTCTTGCTACGCTATGTCCGCCAAGATGCTTTAATTTGTCTGCGTATTTTACGCCGCGAGCTTTCATAAACTCATACGCCCTTTTTGAATTTTCAGCGATTCTGCGAGTTTGGTTGATGTGGTTAAAGCCTCTACCGGCTTTATTTAGATCCTTGATAAAAAGCTCAACTGAATCCTTAATCCCCGCATTAACCTGCACATCTGATCCTACACAAGCAAAATCAAGCTGAGATATCACGGAATTTCCGCCGGTTCGAGACATCTTTTCAATTAGCACGGTATTAAGTCCGGCTTCGGCGGTTATGATACCCGCGACATTCGCGCTAAGTCCGCTTCCTACGATAAGTACGTCAAATTCACTGTCCCATTTGATCTCGTTTGTCTGATCGTTAGCGCTTAAATTCATAGCCCCTACGGCACTGATAGAAGCTGCCGCAAAGCCTGTTTTCAAAAACTCTCTTCTTGATAACTTTTTCATTCCGCCTCCTGTTTAAATTTTTCAGCTAAATTATAAAAAACAAAGCATAAAAGCTTAATTAATAGATATTTAATAAGTTTAAAATTATAATTTAGCAAAAAATATAATTATTTTGTAACTTACTGTTTTCAAATTTCAAAAGGATTTTTATGAGCGAGCAAAATTTAAAAAACAATCCGAACTACGCTAAAAAGCGTTATATGTTCTACGCAATCTTAACCTGTATCGCGCTTATCTTGCCTTTTGTTAAGATAAACGGCAATCACTTTTTTTTGCTAAGCTTTGACAAAAAGCAACTCCATCTGCTCTTTAACAGCTTTGACACGCAAGAGCTTTATCTGATGCCATTTGTGCTTATCATATTTTTTCTTACTATATTTTTTCTTACAACCCTTGGCGGAAGGGTTTGGTGCGGATGGAGCTGTCCGCAAACGATATTTCGCGTGATTTATCGTGATCTAATCCAAACTAAAATTTTAAAGCTTCGCAAAAATACGAACAATAAACAAAAGCCTATAGAAGGGCAAAATTTCAAAAAATTTGCAGGCATAGTTATATGGTCGGTCTTAGCCTGTTTGGCAGCAGCGAATTTCTTGTGGTTTTTTGTGCCGCCCGAGGATTTTATAAACTATGTTAAAAATGCCGGGGAGCATAAATTTTTAATGGGAATTTGGTTTTTTATAACGGTATTTATAGTATTTGACGTAGTTTGGTTGGCGGAGAAATTTTGCATATATGTCTGTCCTTATGCGAGAATTCAATCGGTTATGTTTGATGAAGATACGATACAAGTTATCTATGACGAACAAAGAGGCGGTAAAATTTACGATAAAAACATCAAGCTTTGGAAAAAACCGCCAGAGCCTGAAAACGAATGCACGGGATGTGAGGCATGCGTTAAAATTTGCCCTACTCATATAGATATAAGAAAAGGTATGCAGCTTGAGTGCATAAATTGCCTTGAATGCGTGGATGCGTGTAGTAAAGTCATGGGCAAGCTTGGCAAAAAGACGCTTATAGACTGGACGAGCGACAACTCGCTAAAATCCGGCAAAAAGGTTAATTATCTAAGATTTAGAACGGTCGCTTATATGGCTGTTATCGCCGCCACTACCGTTATCTTGGCATTCATGAGCACAAAAAAAGAATACATGCTGCTTAACATAAATCGCACGAGCGAACTATATAAGATAAAAGACAACGGCGAAATCGAAAACGCATATACGTTTTTATTCCAAAATACCGACAATAAAGATCATAGCTATTACTTTGACGTAAATGACACCAATATAAAAATAGCACGCCCTAAAGAGTCTATCGAGCTAAAAAGCGGAGCGAAAAAGAAAGTCGTAGTCGTTTTAACCTCTAAAAATTTAAACTTAAGCAACAAAAACGATGCGCCGATACATATCAAGATAAACGCTTACGCAAAAGACGAAAAAGAGAAAATAAGCATCGAAAGAGAGACGATATTTGTCTATCCTAAGCAATAATGAATTTAAATCTTAAATTTATAAATTTAATGATATAGTAAAAGCCAAATTTAAACTCGCAAGGAATAGCCATGACAAAAATGTCAAAACGTGGTCACGAAAGATATGAAAAAATAACACAAGTCGCGCTTGAGCTATTTTTAGAAAAAGGCTATGAAAACACCAGTTTAAACGATATTATCGATAAAAGCGGAGGCTCTCTTGCGAGTATATATAAATTTTTTAAGAACAAAGAGGGTCTTTTTAAAGCGATAGTAGATAAAAGCATAGATGAATTTTGTAACGAAATCGACGAAAAGATAGATCTAAAACTCTCTCATAAGCTTGAGGATTTTTTGCATAAATTCGCAACTGTATTTTTTGATATCATCTGCGAGAGAAAAACGACTTATATAGCCCGCACTATGATAATTGAAGGTTTTAAAAACGACTCCGCACTGGGCAAGATGTTTTTAGAGCAAATTTTAAATAAGATACATAAAATTTTAGTTGATTTCTTCAACCGAGATGAGATCAAAGCCAAGCTTTCAAGTGTAGACGCAGATCTTGCCGCAAGTTTATTCTGCGCTCTGGTAAGAAGCCCTTACCACTATAACGCCGTACTTCTAAATAGCGATATAACTTTATCAAAACAGCAGCGCGAAGAGCACGTTAAAATTTGCGTTGATCTATTCTTAAACGGAGTTTGTAAATCTAAAAATTAAACCAAAGTTAATTGACAAAAAAAATGAATAATAATATAATTGCGCAAAATAATTGTAACTTAAATTACAAAATATTACAAACCAAAATATCACAAGGTCACTATATGAAAAAACTTGCAAATTTTTCTCTAATAATGGGAATTTTAATATCTTTTTCGGGCTGCTTTAAGGACGATAAAGCAAATACTGCAGGTCAAAGACCGCAAATGCCGCCTGCAAAAGTAGATATCATAAAAGCCAAAAAAGAAGACATCCCGATAACTTTTGAATATCCCGCCAAAATCGTAAGCGACCAAGATGTAACGCTTCGTCCTAAGGTTTCAGGCACTCTTATTAAGCAGTATTTTAAAGCAGGCGATAGCGTAAAAGCGGGCGATAAGCTGTTTTTAATCGATCCTGAAAAGTATCAGGCAAGCTATGACGCTCTTGAAGCAAGCGTGGGCGTAGCAAGCGCAACTCTTAAAAACGCTCAAACCGAATTTAATAGAGTAAAAAAACTATACGAGAAAAAAGCCGTAAGCCAGAAGGAATTTGACTCTGCAAAAAGCGCTCTTGATATAGCAAATGCAACCTTGCTAAGCGTAAAGGCAAATTCCAAAAACGCAAAGATAGATCTCGGATATACGACAGTTGTTGCGCCATTTGACGGAATTTTGGGCGAAAATTTAGTTGATGTGGGCTCTTTTGTTTCAGCTAGCGCAACGGAGCTTGTAAGGCTAACCAAAATCGATCCGATAAGCGTTAAATTTTATATCGCCGATGTTGATAATCTAAATAGAGTTAAAAACGTAGAGGCAGGCTCTTGGGCGCAAAACGGCGCTAACGCCACGCTAAAAACGGGAGGCGAAATTTTAAAAGGCAAAGTAACCTTTATAGATAATGTAGTGGATGTAAACGTAGGAAGCGTTTTGGCTAAAGCGGAATTTGAAAACAAAGACGCAAAGTTAATGCCGGGAGCTTTTGCGAGCGTAGTCATGGATGGATTTTATCAAAAAGACGGATTTAAAATTCCTCAAGTCGCCATCCAGCAAGACGCTATGAATACCTTCGTACTTGTGCTAAAAGATCAAAAAGTAACGCAAAAAAACATAGAAATTTCATATCAGAAAGAGGACTATGCAGTAGTTAGCGGCGGACTTGAAGAGGGTGATTTGATCATCATAAACAACTTTAAAAAGATTAGAGTGGGAGCGGACGCGCAAGTTGATAAGGAGAAAAACTAGATGTTTTCTAAATTTTTTATAGACAGACCGATATTTGCTACGGTCGTATCTATAATCATAGTAATAGCAGGCGCAATGGCGATTAAAGGTCTGCCCGTAGAAGAGTATCCGCAACTTACCCCGCCTCAAATTTCAGTAAGCGCGGTTTATACGGGAGCTGATGCACAAACCATTGCGGATTCGGTTGCAACTACTATCGAAGATCAGATAAATGGCGTTGAAAATATGCTTTATATACAAAGCACTTCAAGCTCAAGCGGTACTATGGGCATAAACGTATATTTCAAGATAGGCTCTGACTCAAAACAAGCCGCAATCGATGTCAATAACCGCGTTCAAGCGGCTCTTGCAAAGCTTCCTAGTGAAGTTCAGCAAAGAGGAGTAACGGTAAGAGAAAGAAGCTCAAGCATACTTGAAGTTATCACTTTTACTTCCGAAGATATGGATATCATTAAGATGCACAACTACGTGCTTGCAAATATAGAAGACGAGATAAAAAGGGTAGACGGCGTAGGCGATACTGCGGTAATCGGCAATAAAGACTATGCTATGAGAATTTGGCTCAAGCCCGATCTGCTTGCGAAATTTAACATCTCGACAAGCGAGGTTATAGCCCAGATAAATCAACAAAACAAACAATACGCAACGGGCAAAATCGGAGAGCAACCAAATACCACCGATAACCCTTATGTCTTTTCCATTAGACCGGAGGGGCGATTAAAAAGCGTTCAGGAATTTGAAAATATCATCATAAGAACCTCAAAAGAAGGCACCATGCTAAAGCTAAAGGATATAGCCGAAGTCGAACTTGGGGCAAAGAGCTATGTATTTGAAGGTATGCTAAACGGCGAAAAGATGGTTCCTATGCTAATCTTTTTGCAAAACGGCGCAAATGCTCTAGCTACGGCTAACGCGGTCAATAAAAGACTTGAAGAGCTGGCTAAAACCTTTCCTGCGGGCTTTAAGCACACGGTTGCTTACAATCCTACCGAATTTATACAGGTGTCGATAAACGAAGTTATGAAGACCTTTATAGAGGCGATGATACTCGTAATGGTCGTTATATATATGTTTTTAAAGAGTTTTAGAGCTACAATCATACCTATGATCGCCGTTCCCGTCTCTATCATAGGCACATTTGCGGGGCTTTATGCGATGGGCTTTACGATAAATTTGATAACTCTTTTTGCTCTCGTGCTTGCTATCGGCATAGTCGTGGATGATGCGATTATCGTCATAGAAAACGTGGAGAGAATTTTACACGAAGAAAAAGATATAAGCGTAAGAGACGCTACCGTTAAGGCTATGGGGGAAATTTTTGCGCCCGTTATATCCATAGTGCTTGTTCTATCGGCTGTTTTTATCCCGGTTGCTTTTATGGAGGGCTTTGTAGGCGTTATACAAAGGCAGTTTGCGCTAACTCTTGTTGTTTCGGTTTGTATCTCAGGACTTGTGGCGCTTACTCTAACGCCTGCGCTTTGTGTTGTAATGCTTAAAAAGCAAGAGTCAAAGCCGTTTTGGTTTGTGCAAAAATTTAATGACTTTTTTGACTGGAGTACAAAAATTTTCAGCGCAGGAGTAGCTAAAGTCCTGCATCATATAATCCCAAGCTTCATCATCATAACCATAATGGGATATGCTATATTTACGCTGTTTAATAAAATTCCTTCAAGCCTAGTGCCATCAGAGGATAAAGGCTCGATCATAGCTATCACATCTCTTCCGCCGGCTTCGGTAATGGATAGGACAAAAAAGGAGATGAAGGATATAAGTAGCGCATTTACCAAAAATCCAAACATCGAATTTGTAACAGGGCTTGTAGGATATGATATGTTTGCCGGCGCACTTAAAGAAAATTCAGCCGTAGCCTTCATCAGACTAAAAGACTGGAGCGAAAGAAAGAGTCCGGATAGCTCGGCAAGTGCGCTAGTAGGGCAATTTAATAAGATATTTTGGGGTTCAAAAGAGTCTATGACCTTTGTCGTCAATGTCCCGCCGATAACCGGGCTTAGTATCACGGGCGGATTTGAGATGTATCTACTTAATAAAACGGGTAAGACTTACAACGAAATAGAAAAAGACGCCCTTAAGATAGTCGCCGCGGCAAATGCACGCCCTGAGCTTACTAGTGTGCGAACTACGCTTGAAACAACCTATCCGCAATATAATATAAACGTAGATAAGCAAAAAGCAAAGCTCCTTGGAGTAAGCGAGCCTAATATATTTAGCACGATAGCTGCTACAGTAGGCTCATACTACGTAAATGACTTTAACATGCTAGGAAAATCCTACGACGTTCAAGTAAGGGCTTTAGATAAATATAGAAATTCGCCTGAGGACTTTAGAAACATATTCGTTAAGTCAAATTCTGGCGAGATGATACCTCTAAATTCACTCGTTACTCTAAAACGAAGTGTAGGGCCTGACATAGTCGATAGATTTAACCTCTTTCCTGCGGCTAAAATTTTAGGCGATCCAAAGCCGGGATACACTTCAGGCGATGCGATAAGAGCCATAAGTGAAGTGGTTGCGCAAAATCTCTCAAGTGACGAATACTCCATAAGCTGGTCGGGAAGCGCCTTTCAAGAGGTTAGCTCACAAGGCACGGGCGCGGTAGCATTTGCTTTCGGCATGGTGTTTGTGTTTTTAATCCTAGCCGCACAGTATGAGAGGTGGCTTATACCGCTTGCGGTTATTACCGCAGTTCCTTTTGCCGTATTTGGCGCACTAGTAGCCACTTGGCTAAGAGGACTGCATAACGATATATATTTTCAAATAGGTCTGCTTTTACTCATCGGACTATCGGCTAAAAATGCGATATTGATTGTGGAATTTGCAATGCAAGAGCGTCAAAACGGAAAGAGCGTCTTTGAAGCTGCGGTAAATGCTGCAAGGCTAAGATTTCGCCCGATAGTAATGACATCTATTGCATTTACGCTCGGAGTTTTTCCTATGGTTATCAGCACGGGAGCGGGTGCGGCCTCTCGTCACGCGCTTGGCACGGGAGTTATAGGCGGCATGATAGCAGCAACCACTATAGCGCTGTTTTTCATACCGATGTTTTACTATCTGCTTGAAAATTTAAACAACAAATTTTGGGACAAAAAGCCAAAAACACAGGAGGTAGCCAATGCGTAATCTCATCATAATCATCGCTGCGATATTTTTTGCGGGCTGCTCGTTTAGACCCGACTTGCCCAATGTAGATACGAAATTTGAAGCAACTTATCAATTTACGAGCGATATAAAAGACAGATGGTGGGAGGAATTCGGAGATGAAAATTTAAATGCTCTTATAAACGATGCTCTTAACAACAACATAGATCTTAAAATCGCATTTTTAAATTTGCAAAAAGCAGAGGCAACGCTTGGAGTAAAAGAGGCTGATACTTTACCCAACGTAAATTTAAACGTCAGCACAAACAGAACCAAAAACAGCGGTCAAATACGCGGCGAGCAGACGATTGACTCTATATCTTTGGGGCTAAATTATGAGATTGATTTTTGGGGTAGAGTCAAAAACAGCATAGAAGCTGCCAAATCAAGCCTGCAAATGAGCAAATTTGATTATGATACGGCAAGACTTAGCATAAGCTCTATTGTGGCGCAAAGCTACTTCACGCTGGTTTCTTTAAATATGAAAGAGCAAATTTTAAAAGACACGGTTAAAAACTATGAAAATACTCTTGAATTTAGAAACTCGCAGTTTGAATTAGGCGCTATAGACGAGGTAGTTTATCTGCAAAGTAAAGCCGCCGTGCAAAGTGCTAAAGTAAATCTCATAGAAGTTCAAAATCAAAAAAGTTCGCTAATCACATCTTTAAGCATTTTAAGCGGTAAAACAAACGATGAAATTTTAAAAAGCTCCATAAAAAGCTCGAAAAATCTACCAAAAGAGCCCGAAATAAAAGCCGGAATCAGCTCTGACATACTCTTTCAAAGAAGCGATGTAGCAAGCGCTTATGAGAGCCTAAAGGCAACTAATGCCCTAATCGGCGTAGCAAAGGCTGAGTATTTCCCGACGATTTCGCTAACGGGATTTTTTGGATACTCAAGCGACAATCTAAAAAATATTTTTAAAAACAATGCCAATACATGGAGTTTTGGTGCCGCATTAGTTCAAAAGATATTTGACTACGGCAGAACTAAAAACAATGTAAAAATAGCTCAAACAAACGAGCAAATAGCGGCTTTAAACTACGAAAAAACGATCAAAACCGCTTTAAGCGAGGTAAAAGACGCTCTTACAAACAGAGAAAACGCCAAGCGATCTCAAGCCGAGATTAGCGATCTTTTAAGCTCTCAGCAAAAAATTTACAATATCGCTCAAAGCAAATTTGACGAAGGCTACAGCAGCCACCTAGAGCTACTTGATGCTCAAAGGAATTTGTTATCGACTAGATTGCAGGACGCAAACGCCAAACTAAATTCCATAAATTCGGCAGTTGGTGTTTATAGGGCATTTGGTGGAGGATTTAAGCTACAAGATACGAAGGAATAATTCTTTCGTATCGTATTTGCAAAATGCAAATTTTATAAAATATCTACGCTTTACAAAGAATTTTTACTATGCTTTCAGGCAAAATTTCATGCTCTATGGCGTGGATTTTTGCCTCAAATTCTTCAAGACTCATACCGTCGGTTTTCTCAAAGGCTCTTTGCATTATGAGCTTTCCGCCGTCAAGCTCTTCATTTACATAATGCACGCTAACACCTCCTACTAACATTTCGCTTTCAAAGCTCTCTTTGATAGCATGAGCGCCTTTAAAAAGCGGTAAAAGCGACGGATGAAGGTTGATGGCTTTTACGTTAGTCGTAAAAATAGGAGTTAAAATCCTCATAAATCCCGCAAGAACCGTTAAATCAATATCATGCTTTTTAATCTCGCTAACTAACGCCGCATCAAATTCCTCGCGCGAACTAAATTTCGTATGTTCTATAATCACGCTTTCAAGCCCGTATTTACGAGCTCGCTCTATGCCGTAAGCGTTAGCTTTGTTTGTAATTGTTAGCGCGACTTGGATTTTGATGTCGTTAAAAATTTTATTATGAACTCTTTGAAGGATAGCTTCTAAATTTGAACCGCTTCCGCTAAATAAAACCGCTATTTTTTTCGTAACCATTTAAGCCCTTTTATGATATCTTTAGGAGTTATCGAGTAGTTGTTTCGCTTTGATTTTCGCACGCTTAAAGCATGTGCAAGAGTACCGCTTATAGCCGCATCAAGCGTAGTGTAGCCTTGAGCGAGTAAAGAGATGATTATGCCACTTAGTGCGTCTCCGCTTCCTGCTTTTGCAAGCGCTGCACTGCCATAAGGCATCAGGTAAATTTCCCCCTCAAAAGCAATTATGGTGTTAGCGCCTTTTAAAACTAACACATTTGGAAATTTTTTGCTCCACATTCTGGCAAGTTCAAATCGATTTTCTTGCACCTCTTGCACACTAAATTTGCCAAATCCGCCAAGCTCTAAAAGCGAACAAAATTCCTTCGGATGAGGAGTTATAACTATCTCTTTTTTTGATTTTAAAAGCTCTATAGTAAGCTCTTCGTAGCACATATCGGCATCAATCACTAACGCCTTTTTGTTTTTAAGTGTGTTAAAAAGCTCTATTTTTTTAGCGTTATCAAGCTTTCCAAGCCCCATTCCAAGAGCCCCGTAAGCCATTTTTTCAGTTATTGAGCTTACATTCATTAAAAGCGGATCGGTTATTAAATTCTTAGACTCACTAACGATACTAACAAGCCCTGCTCCCATAGCTAAAGCCGATTTACCGGCTATTTGAGCAGCTCCGCTAAGCTCACCGCTAACTATAAAAACATGCCCGAATTCACTCTTGTTAGTGTTAGCTTTAATTCTAAAAGGCAAATTCATATCGCTTTTTAAAAGCCTGAAAGTATCCGTTACCCCTTCAAATTTACTAGACGCAAGCCCCAAATCAGCCACTTTTATCTTGCCTGTAAAATCTTTAGCAAAATCAGAATAAAGTCCGATTTTCGCAGCTCCCATCGTTATGGTTATATCGGATTTAAAAACAGCGCCGCAACTATTTCCAAGCTCATTAAGCCCACTTGGGATATCGCATGCTATCTTGTAAGCTTTTATTTCGTTTAAAGAATTTATAAGATTTATCGTTTTTTTATCCAAATTTCGGTTTAGTCCCGAGCCAAAAATCCCGTCTATAACGCATTTGTATTTGCCTATTTGTTTAACGGGTTTAACTCCAAGCTTAAATGCCCTATCAAGCTGGGTTTTAAGCATCTCGTTTTGCTTATCAAACGCCAAAAAGAGCTCGCACTCATACTCGCCGCTTAACATTCTAAGAGCGGCTGCTACGTCTGCAGCGTTATTTCCGCTACCGCAAACTCCTAAAATTTTTGCACCCTTCTTAACTATCTTGCGCACATGTTTTGCAAGAGCATTTGCGGCATTTTCCATCAAAATTTCGTTGCTTAAACCAAATTTTAAGCAAGCCGTTTCATCGAGTTTGGAAGTGTTTAAAAATAGTTTTTTCATGCTTCGCTCCTTACGCGAAAGCTTAAAGCCTCTAAGATATGAGGCTTTTTGATAATCTGCGAGCCGTCAAGATCGGCAATCGTGCGAGCTACTTTCAGGGTTTTATTTATGCCTCTTTGAGTAAGAGCAAACCGCCCAACCGACATATCCAGCACGATTTTAGCTTCACTATCGCAAATGCAAAATTTAGCTATCTCTTCATCGCTTAACTTACCGTTTAGTTCGCTTTGACCTCGCTTCATCTGCGCCTCAAAAACTCGCAAAACTTCACGCTGCATATCGGCACTCGTTATATCGCTCTTATCGCTACTTGCAACCTCGTCCATAAGCACGTGCAGGTCGATCCTATCCAAAAGAGGCTCGGAAATTTTAGCCTTATACCTTTTGATATCGGTTTCTAAACATCTGCAGTTTAGCTGTTTTGAGAGCAAATTTCCGCACGGGCATGGATTCATAGCGCCCACAAACATAAATTTCGTCTTGTAGGTTATCTTGGAATTGACTCTTGAGATGTGGATTTGATTATCTTCAAGCGGCTCTCGAAGGCTTTCTAAAATTTGCTTACCGAAGTGCGGAAGCTCGTCAAAAAACAAAATTCCGCCGTTTGCAAGTGCGATCTCGCCTATCCTTGCGCTTGCCGTTCCGCCTCCAAATATAGAGCTTTTAGTCGATGTATGATGCGGGCTTCTAAAAGCTCTAAGCGCGCTAAACTCATGATCTTGCAAATTTAGCGACGAGTATGCCGCACTGAGTAAAATTTCATCTAAATTTTGAGGCGGCAATATATATCTTAAGCGTTTTGCGCTCATGCTTTTACCACACCCCGGGCTTCCTTCAAAGATGATATTGTGCATACCGCAAGCTGCCATAAGGCAGGCTCTTTTAGCTCTGGCTTGACCTTTTACGTCTTTGAAGTCAAGATCAAATTTTGAGTTTATAACATAATTTTTACCGCAAATTTGAGTCAAATTTGCAAATAAAGGATGAGTATCTTTTACTAAACACTGTTTTTTAAATTCGTCATCAAGAAAAAATTTGATCGCTTCATCAAGCCTATTTGTCGCATAAATTTCCAAATTTGGTATCATGCCTGCGCTATTTGCTATCTCTTTTGGAACTAAAACTTTAGCCTTTTTAACACTTGCGCTTAGAAATAGCAGTATAGAAAAAAGAGTTGTCGTACTCTTAACACTTCCGTCAAGTCCAAGCTCGCCAAATACGAAAAATTCGCTAAAATTTCCGGCTTCTTTTTGTAAAGCTATCAAAAGCGCAATAGGTAGATCAAAATGACTTCCCGTCTTTGGCATATCCGAAGGAGAGAGATTTATGATGATTTTTTGTGCGGGAAAGGAGAAATTCTGAGCAAGAAGGGCTGATTTAACCCTTGCTTCGCTCTCTTTTATGCTCGTGCCTGCAAGCCCTACGATGCTAAGTGCGGGAAGACCTCTGTTAAAGGTTGATTCAACATCAACGATCCTCAGTCCGTCGGTGTAAGTCGCGCACTTTAGCGATTTCATAGATTTTTATCTCGAAGCTTCTTATACTCTTTATCAAATTTTTTTCGTTTATTGTAACCGATTTTTTCTATAAACAGATGTCCGTCAAGATGATCCATCTCGTGCTGAATAGCTACGGCTAAAAGCCCGTCCGCTTCAAGCTCACACTCTTTGCCGTGCCTATCTTGATATCCTAGAGTTATCTTTTCGGCACGCTTTACTTCCTCGTAAAATCCGGGCACGCTAAGGCAGCCTTCTTGGAAAATTTGCTCGCCCTCTTTGCGCAATATTTTCGGATTTATTATCTCAAGCAGGTCGGCTCTCTCTTGAATTTCAGTTTCTTCATTTACTAAATTTATAATGAGTGCACGAATAGGATTTTTTACCTGAATCGCCGCCAACCCAATTCCGTTTTTGGCTATCATCGTATCATACATATCGTCTAAAAATTTATGCAAATTTTCATCAAACTCGCTCACTTCAATTGATCTTTGATATAACCTCTTATCGGGATAAGTTAAAATTTCAAGTACCATTATTTACTCTCTACGATTACGTATTTTTCAAGGCTTCTGCCGCTTTTTATAAGGCTGTCAAGAGTTTGGGAAAGCACTTCTTCGACCGTTTTTGTAGTATTTAGATCACAAACGGCTATCTCCATATCGATTTCAAATTCTTCGTCGCTTATTAAAAACGTAGCCGCATAAAACATATCGGCAATCCGTTCGCAAGCCTTTTTCGCGCCCTCTATATCCGTATGCTTCATAAGCATGGCAAAAATTCCATCTCCATAGTGAGCTAATATATCGCTTCTTCTTGAAGTTTTTAGTAAAAATCTTGAGATATTTTTTAGCAATATCTGCCTATCTCTAACTCCAAGCATATCAACGGCGCTATCTTTTGGTTTTACAATCATAAAAGATGAGTTATAGCCGTATTTTTTGACGTACTTCATCTCCGAAGTCATGGTTTTTAGAAAAAATTTCTTGTTATAAATATCAAATTGAGAGTCATAAATCGACTGCTCTTCAACTACCTTAAAAACTCTGCTTATCTCTTCATAGTTCGTTTTGATAACGTCTATATGCTTGCCCATAAGCGCATTTAGCTTGTCTAAGTCCTCGTTAAAAGCATTAAACACATTTTGTGCAGTCAGTAAATTCGCATTTGATTCAAGGCTATCGGAGCGTTTTTTAATGATAGTTTTCATGATGCCTAAATTTTTATAGATAAGCGCAACGGCTTGAAGCATGCTCTTTATCTGAGCAAAGCTCTGCTTGATCTCTCGCTCGATGTAAATTTGTCTATCGTCTTCGATTCTGCCTATCTCATCTTCAATCTCTATGATCTCGCCCATCTTTTTTTTAAATTCATCGGGCTTTTTTTCAAGCATTTTTTCAAAAAAGATCGAATAATTTTTAGGAATGGAAGGGATATTCTCTTCGTTTAGCTCTTTGATGATATCTTCGGAAAAATCATAGATATTAAACTCGCCTTGATCTTTTTCCTTGATGGTTACGGTATTTTCAGCCTTTTTTTTATTAACTTTAATCAAATTTAACCTCGTTATTTAAAGCTTTTCTCCAAAACTTTATCGATTAGCCCATACTCTTTAGCTTCAAACGAACTCATGAAAAAGTCGCGATCGGTATCTTTGGCGATTTTGCTTAGTTTTTGACCTGTATTCTTAGCCAAAATAGAGTTTAAAATCTCTTTCATGCGCAAAATTTCTTTAGCTTGAATTTCTATATCCGTAGCTTGACCTCTAGCACCGCCTAAGGGCTGGTGTATCATGATACGGGAATTTGGAAGAGCATATCTTTTGCCGGGCGTTCCGCAACTTAACAAAAAAGCTCCCATAGACGCGGCTTGACCTATGCAGATCGTGCAAACATCGGGCTTTATATAGTTCATCGTATCATATATACTAAAGCCACTTGTGATAACTCCGCCGGGGCTGTTTATGTATAGATAGATATCTTTATCTGGGTCTTCGGCCTCTAAAAACAGCATTTGAGCCACGATAGAAGAGGCTATGCCGTCTTCTATCTCTCCGCTTAGCATTACGATACGATCTTTTAAGAGGCGAGAATAGATATCATAACTTCTCTCGCCCTTGCTTGTTCGCTCGATTACGTATGGGACGTAATAGCTCATTTATCTGCCTTTTTTGTTGTCTTTTTCTCAGCCTTTGGTTCGTCTTTTTCTTTGGCTGCTTTTTTAGACTCTTTTTCAGCTTTTTCTTCTTTTTTGTCAAACATCTCGTTAAATAGCTTTTCTTCTATCATAGACATTTTTATAGCCGGTAAAACTCCTTGATTTTTGTAGTTTTCAAGGTGTTGTTTCGGATCAAGTCCCGATCTGTAAGCCTCAAAATAAACAGCTTGGATAAGCTCTTGATCGCTTACGGCTACATTTCTTCTTCTAGCAAGCTCATCTATGATAAACGTTAGTTTTACGCTCTTTTGCGCATCTTCACGGAATGTCTCGCGCTTTTTAGTTAGAGCGTCTTTATCGTCTCTGAAGCTCTTCATCTCATCTTCGCTAAAGCCGTTCCATGCACCGCGGAATTGCATATCTATCTCTTGCTCTACGATGTTTTTTGGTATATCAAATTTATACTTTTCGACTATAGCTTCTGCGAATTTCGGCTTAAGCTCTTCATTTACCAGCTTATACTGCTTATCGGCTCTGATTTGATCTTTAATTCTCTCTTCAAGAAGCTCAACGCTAGCGTTTTCCTCATTTGGCATAAGTTGTTTTAACAGCTCTGCGTCTATCTCTTTTGCTACGTTTTTGCCTTGAATTTCATGGAGTTTTACTTTAAACACAGCCGCTTTGCCTGCTAAATTTGGTGCACCGTACTCGGCAGGAAATGTTACTTCTACATCTTTTTCTTCACCGACTTTTAGACCGATCATTCCATCTTCAAAGCCCGGTATAAACTGACCTGAGCCTATCTCAAGCACATATCCTTCAGCCTTGCCGCCGTCAAACGCAACGCCGTCCACAAAGCCCTCAAAATCAAATTTAGCAAAGTCGCCTTTTTCTAGCTTTTTCTTATCAACTTTCTCAAGTGGAGCTACCATCTTTAAAAGTTCGTCTTTTTTCTCGTCAATCTCTTTTTTCATAACTCGAGGAGTTGAAAATTCAGGTATAAGCTCTTCGTATCCGTCCAAATTTACGACAGGTTTAAATGAAATTTCTATCTCGGTATCGATAGCGCCCTCTTCTCTTTCAAATTTTATAAACATCGGCTCGCCGATAACCTCATCTGTTTTTCTATTAAGCTCTTTTAAAGCGGCGTCTATAAGATCTTTTAAAGCGTCTTGTTCCGCATCGCTAGTTAGCTCTTTTTCATATCTTTTTAAGACTAAATTTACAGGCACTTTACCAACTCTAAAGCCTTCCATTTTCATATTTTTAGCTGCTTTTTTAGCAAGATTTTCAAGCTTTGATTTTATCTCTTCGCTTGAGATTTTAGCCGTTACCGAAGCGTTGGCAGTGTCTATAACTTTGGTTTTGAGTTCCATTTATTTCCTTTTAAAAATAAAAATTTTCTAATGAATATATCAAATTTTTCCTTATTAGTTGTATAAATTTGAAATTTATCAATGCAAAAGGCGCTTTAATGTAAAATGTGGCTAAATTTTAAGGAAATCAAAAATGCAAGAAAATCAGCAAAAAATTAGCTTTGAAAATTCGGTTAAAAACATGCTTGAGATCATCGGCGAGGACGTAAATAGAGAAGGTCTTATCAAGACTCCCGAAAGAGTTTTTAAAGCGTTTAAATTTCTAACTCAAGGCTATGAACAAGATCCAAAAGAGGTGCTCAACGACGCGCTTTTTGAAAGTTCAAACAACGAAATGGTTTTGATGAGGGATATTGAGTTTTATAGCCTTTGCGAGCATCATCTGCTTCCTATAATCGGGCGCGTTCATGTGGCATATATACCAGACGGCAAAGTTGTGGGGCTTAGCAAGCTTCCTCGCATGGTAAATATCTTTGCCAGAAGGCTTCAAATTCAAGAGCAGATGACCGAGCAGATCGCAAGCGCCATTCAAGAGGTTATTAGGCCAAAAGGCGTTGGCGTGGTGATAGAAGCAAGACATATGTGCGTGGAGATGAGAGGAGTTGAAAAGATAAACTCAACCACCACGACTTCGGCGTTAAGAGGAATTTTTATCAAAAATGCAGACACCAGAAGAGAGTTTTTCGCTCTTATAAATTCGCCAAAAGAGGTGAGATTCTAGTGAGTTTGCAGCGTCTAAAATCCAAGCTAAACTCAAATTTATCCCTTTCAAACGTCTTTGGAGTGATAAATAAAATTTCATCAACTACTATTGAAATTTCAGGGCTTCGTCCAAGCATTGGCGATATCGTCCAGATCGTAGCGCGCGACAAAAGCAAAAGAGGTCTTGGCATGGTTACCGAGATCAAACAAGACGGAGCTTTTATATCGCCGTTTGGATTTGTCGAGGGCTACAAGATAGGAGATCTTGTCTATCTAAGCGATCAAGGCATGAAAATCCCTGTCGGCGATGCGCTTCTTGGGCGCGTAGTGGATCCATTTATGAGTCCTAAAGACGGCAAGGGAGCTATTTATACCGATGATTTTGCCCCTATCATGAAAGCGCCTATTGACGCTATGAAAAGAGGTCTTATAGATGAGATTTTTAGCGTAGGAGTTAAGAGCATAGACGCGCTTTTAACTTGCGGCAAAGGTCAAAAGCTAGGAATTTTCGCAGGAAGCGGGGTTGGTAAAAGTACTCTAATGGGCATGATCGTAAAAAATTCCGAGGCTCCCGTTAAAGTAGTAGCACTCATTGGTGAAAGAGGTCGTGAGGTGCCTGAATTTATCGAAAAGAACCTACATGGAGATCTAAGCGGCACGGTGCTTGTAGTAGCTACGAGTGATGATAGCCCTCTTATGCGAAAATACGGTGCATTTTGCGCTATGAGCGTAGCAGAATACTTCAAAAGCCAAGGCAAAGACGTGCTGTTTATCATGGATAGCGTGACAAGATTTGCCATGGCGCAGCGCGAGATAGGACTAGCGCTTGGCGAGCCGCCTACATCTAAGGGGTATCCGCCTTCCGTGCTTACGCTACTTCCGCAGCTAATGGAGCGGGCGGGAAAAGAAGAAGGAAAAGGCTCTATCACTGCGTTTTTTACGGTTTTGGTTGATGGCGATGACATGAGCGATCCGATAGCCGATCAAAGCCGCTCCATACTTGACGGACACATCGTGCTAAGTAGGGAACTAACGGACTTTGGAATCTATCCGCCGATAAATATCCTAAATTCCGCTTCGCGTGTAATGAACGATCTAATCACGCCCGAACACAAGGCAAATGTAGCTAAATTCAAGAGATTTTATTCGCTTATAAAAGAAAATGAAATTTTGCTTCGCATCGGAGCTTACCAAAAAGGCAACGACAAAGAACTTGATGCGGCGATCTCAAAGCGAGAATTCATCGATAAATTCCTTAAACAAGACGAAGATGAAGGCTTTAGCTTTGAAACAAGTCAAGAGATGCTAAAAGAGATAAATTAAGCCTAAAATAGCGCTATAATCTTAGCTTAAAATTTGAGTCGTTTCAGAATAAATTTCAAATTTATAGCCTCACTGTTTATGCACAAAAGCCCGATAATGACGCAGCAAAATCCTAAATGTAAAAATTTATAATATAATACTCATTACAAAGAATTTAATATATAGTGGCGCAAGCTAAACCAAACAATACCGACAAATCAATCGAATTTGCGGGAAAAAAGGAGTTTGGTATGAAATTTATACAAAAATACGGTGAAATTTAAGGCATTAAGATGCTGATAATATATCCGTTTTATCTTTTGATCTGTATTTTTATCTTCATATTTGCCGTTAAAAAGATGAATTTGAGCAAATTTATAGGCTCTTTTATACTAACAATAGCTCTTTTAACCCCTTGGAGCTTTTATCTAATCGCAAAAATTCTAACCGTTAGCTACTGCAAAACGGCTCAAAATTTTATGTCTGAGCTGCACGAAAATCCTAGCTTTTTATTTACCGATTATGCGTTATATAACGAGGCTAAATTTTCTTGTGAAAAAGCAGGCAAGCACGCTAGAATCGGATTTGTAAAAAGAGAAAATATAACCGTAATAACCTGCGATCCGGAAGATAAAAACATAATCCCTTTAAGCGGATATAGCCTATTTGACTTTAACGTAACTGCCGAAAAGATAGGATTTTTACCTCTGATGCAAAATTTTATAGACGGCAAGAGAGTGGTTGTGGTTGATAACAAAAGCCAGAAAAAAGTAGCCTCAAACACATCTATCATAAATAGCTATCATAGCGCTTTTTTAAACGAAAAAAACGGCGAATTCCTGTTTCAAAGCGGTGAAGTCTGCGGAGATATGCTCGGCTTTTACGAAAAGCTGTTTTATCCAAGATAATTTTATATATCTTATATCTCAAAACTTTATGTTTAAAAGTAAAAAAATATAAATTTCTCAAATAAAATTACGCATTAAGAGAAGTTAAATTCGAGCTATGGTGATTTTATATTGAAATACTTTAAGCTTACACAAGCTCATGACTCTTAAAAAGTATAAAAGCCGTATAAATAAAATAAAGCGAGTGAGAAAAATCTTTAGAATTTAATAGATAAATTATAAAATATCTATGAATTTTAAGAAATTCCCGCTTGAAATCTTAAAAAAATTTATTAATTTTAAAAGCGCTAAATCTCAAATAATGGGTGCTTGTAGTTCAATTGCGAATAATTCATAAATTGATAAAGAATTTCAATATAAATTCAATATCAAAATCATCCCAAATTTGAAAAAATTAAGCCTAAATTTTAAACTAAATTTTATGCAATTTGTTATAATATCCTGAAAAAATAAAAAAGGATAAAATCTATCCTAATTAAAAGGCAAAAATTTGAGAGTTTATTTAGATAACAACGCAACTACGATGGTTGATCCCGAAGCTTTCGAGCTCATGAAACCATTTTATTGCGAAAAATATGGAAACCCAAACTCGCTTCACAGATTTGGCAGCGAAACTCACCCTGCTTTGCGCCACGCAATGGATCAGCTTTATACGGCCTTTAACGCTAGAGATAAAGACGATATCATCGTAACAAGTTGCGCGACAGAGAGTAATAACTGGGTTATAAAAGGCGTATTTTTTGATCATATGTTAAATAAAGACAAAGATCATATCATAATCAGTTCTGTAGAACACCCGGCAACTGGCGCAGCATGCGAATTTTTAAAGCAATTTGGCATAAGAGTAAGCCACATCCCTGTTGATGAAAACGGGCTTTTAGATCCAAACGATTTAAGAAATTTGATAGATGACAAAACTGCGCTTGTAAGCGTAATGTGGGCAAATAACGAAACGGGGACAATTTTTCCGGTTAAGGAGCTTGCGGCTATAGCGCACGAATACGGCGCGCTCTTTCACACCGATGCCACACAAACGGTCGGCAAGATAAAAATAAACGTGCAAGATATAAATATGGATTTTATGAGTTTTTCCGCACACAAATTTCACGGTCCAAAAGGTATCGGCGGACTTTATATCAAAAATTCTCAGCCGCTTACCAGCTTGCTTCACGGAGGCGAGCATATGGGCGGCAGACGAAGCGGCACGCTTGACGTAGCAGGTATCGTAGGCATGGCGCAAGCGCTGGAAAACAGCAACAAACTAATGGAATTTGAAAATTTACACGTTAGAAAATTAAGAGACAAGCTTGAAGACGCTCTACTTGAAATTCCTGAAATTTCAGTTGTGGGAGATAGGGCTCATCGCTTGCCAAACACTATTTTAGCAGCAGTTAAAGGTGTTGAAGGCGAAGCTATGCTTTGGGATTTAAACCAAGCTGGTATCGCTGCTTCTACGGGTTCTGCTTGTGCGAGCGAAACGCTTGAGAGCAACCCTATAATGGAAGCGATCGGTGCTGATAAGGAGCTTGCGCATACGGCTTTAAGGCTATCTCTTTCAAGATTTAATACCGAAGAAGAGATTGATTACGCGATAGTGCATATCAAAAAAGCGGTTGAAAGATTAAGAGCGATTTCAAGTACGTTTGCTTATACGCCGGATTGGCATGTAAGCGGGCTTTAATAAATTTATAAATTTAAAAAGAAGGAGCTGATTTAGCCAAGTCGCTAAACAAGCCTCAAAAGGAATAAAATGGCAAAACACGATTTAATCGGCGGCTCGATTTGGGATGAATACTCACAAAAAGTTCAAGACCTAATGAACAGCCCTCGCAATATGGGACAGATAACCGAAGAAGAAGCAAAAGAGCGTGGCGGCAAACTTATAATCGCCGATTTTGGCGCAGAGAGTTGCGGCGATGCGGTGAGGCTTTATTGGTTAGTTGATGAAAAAACAGATATCATCATGGACGCGAAATTCAAAAGCTTCGGCTGTGGAACGGCGATAGCAAGCTCTGATACTATGGCTGAGCTTTGTATCGGCAAGACGGTCGATGAGGCGGTAAAGATCACAAATATAGATGTGGAAAAGGCGATGAGAGACGATCCTGAAACTCCTGCCGTCCCGCCTCAAAAGATGCACTGCTCGGTAATGGCTTATGATGTCATCAAAGCGGCTGCGGCAAGCTATAAGGGGGTAAATCCCGAGGATTTTGAAGATGAGATCATAGTTTGCGAATGCGCCAGAATAAGTCTTGGCACGATTCGCGATGTAATCAGAATGAATGACTTAAAAACGGTCGAAGAGATAACTCAATACACCAAAGCAGGTGCATTTTGTAAATCCTGCATTAAGCCGGGCGGACACGAAAAAAGAGAGTATTATCTGATTGATATCCTAGCAGAAACTAGGGCTCAAATGGAAGCTGAGAAGCTAAAAGCCATCGCGGATGCTAAAATTTCAGGAAACGATAGCGATTTGGCATTTGAAGAACTTACGGTAGTAGGTCAGCTTAAAGCAGTTGAAGCGGTTATAGATGCCGAAATTCGCCCTATGCTTATGATGGACGGCGGAAATATGGAAATTCTTGATATCAAGAAAAACGACAAAGGCATTATCGATATCTACATCCGATATCTTGGGGCTTGCTCGGGATGTGCAAGCGGTTCGGGCGGAACGCTATATGCGATCGAAAACGTGCTACAAGAAAATTTAAGCCAAAATATCAGGGTCTTACCTATTTAATTTAATATACGCTGACGGCTTTGGAGTTAAAATTAACTTCCAAAAGCCGTCAATCTATCTTTAAATGAGCCAAATTTCTCATCAAATAGCTCAAATTTGAAATAATTTATATAATTAAACCGAATTTAGCTGTCTGAATTTAAATTTTAAATTTGAAATATTTATTTTAAACATTTTAGTGATAAGATTGCGAATTTACGAAGCTTTTAAAGTATTATCAAAAATCAAATTAAATTATTTTTCTATATAATTTTATTTTAAGTTTTGGCAAAGCTTAGGCTGTTAAGATTTCACCAAGATTTAAAATCGAACTAAAAACAAAGGATTTAACATGTCATTCAGCGCAAGAAATCAACTTCAAGCCGAAATCACTGAAGTAAAAACAGGTGTTGTAAATTCACTTATCGTAAGTAAACTCCGAGGCGGAGAGATAGTAAAAGCAACAGTTACCGTCGAGTCTGAAAAAGCTCTTGATCTTAAAGTAGGCAAAAAAATCGTTTATCTATTTAAAGCCTCAAGCATAATTGTTGCCAAGGGTGAAAATGAGCTTAAATTAAGCGCAACTAACCAAATCAAAGGGAAAGTTGTCAGCGTTAAAGAGGGTGCGGTAAATTCGGAGATAGACATCAAGATAGCAGGCGGAGATAAGCTAAGCGCTATCATCACAAACGAATCCACCAAAAGCTTGGCCCTTAAAGCCGGTGATGATGTAGTTGCGGTTATCAAAGCAAGCCAGATTATTATCGGTGCTTAATTAATATAAAATTTGTCCGTGCGACTTTGTGCGGACTTTCTTTTCATAAATTTATCTTAAATTTAAATTCTAAATTATTAAAATAAAACACAAAATATAACTGATTTATTATTCATTATAAAATATCAAATATAATCTTGAAAATTATTTCAAACAAGGATATATTAATGAAAAAATTAATCAAAATATCGGCTATTGCGGCGCTTTTAGCAAGCTTTAGCTATGCGCAAAATTATGCTATAGACCATGCTCACAGCACATTAGGGTTTCAAGTTAAACACCTTAAAATAGCAAAAGTAAATGGTAAATTTAAAGCTTATGATGCTAAAGTTGACTACGACAAGGCAACAAACGAGCTAAAAATGCTTGAGGTAACAATAGACACTAAGTCAATAGATACAGACAACAAAAAACGTGACGAGCACCTATCTTCAGAGGACTTCTTTGATGCAGGCAAATTTGACAAAATCACTTTTAAAATGACCAAATTTGAAAAAGAAGGAAATGATGAAGGCAATATTTATGGCGACTTAACCATAAGAGGAGTAACAAAACCTGTAAAACTTGACTTTGAATACGGTGGAGACACTAAAGATCACCACGGCAATGAAAAAATCGGCTTTAGTATCACGGGCGAAGTAATGAGAAAAGACTTCAACGTAGGCTCAAATTTTGGAGATGCTATGATCTCTGAAAAAGTAAAAATTCAAGTCGACGTAGAAGCTGCGGCAAAATAATTAAAAAAGCCAAATTTGACCTTGCGATGAGGTCAAATTTTCTTCATATTTACTTGTATGATTACCCCCCTACAAATCAAAAATCTAAATATACATTTTTGTATATTGATTTCTGATTTCATTTTTTCT